>CAZLCF010000018.1:0-4321 GCA_964557905.1 uncultured Rikenellaceae bacterium
GGCAGATTTTGGAAAAACAATGATCTACGGAATAATTGTCGCTATTCCTGCAATTATCATATCAGGACCGATTTTATCAAGAGCTCTCAGCAAAATCGATGCTAAACCGCTGAATGAATTCGTTAGTAGTAAACCACTGCGGGATGAGGAGTTACCAGGTTTCTGGATCAGTTTTTTTTCTGCCTTATTACCAGTTCTTCTGATCAGTATTTCGACAATTATCGGTTTCTTTCTGACTGATGGAAGTGAGATAAAAAAAGTGGTCGGATACATTGGAAATCCTGTTATTGCCATGCTGGTTTCAGTCCTGTTTGCCACGTATACACTCGGATTGGCAAGGGGAAGGAAGATAGGTGAAATTATGAAATCACTTACTCATTCTGTAGTAAGCTTAACAGTGATCATGCTGCTTATTGCCGGTGCAGGGGCCTTAAAACAAGTTCTGATAGATAGTGGCGTAAGCGAATATATCGGAGAATTGCTGAGCCATTCGACTCTTTCTCCTCTTCTTCTTGGTTGGCTCATTGCCACTATTCTGCGATTCTGTGTAGGATCAGCAACAGTTGCAGGTCTTACAACAGCCGGTATTGTCTTACCATTGATCTCCGGTACCGGAGTAAAGCCTGAACTGATGGTACTTGCAATTGGTTCGGGGAGCCTTATGCTTGGTCATGTGAACGATGGCGGATTCTGGCTCTTTAAAGAATACTTTAATTTGAGTATCAAAGATACTTTGAAATCCTGGACTATAATGGAAACATCAATAGGTGTTTCCGGATTGATAGGAGTAATGATACTGAGTCTTTTTGTTTAGTAACAATACACTCATTTAATCCTCCTTTAGTTTCTGCCGACCTGTTTATTCCCTCTTTGATCCTCTTAACTTTTATCTGCAGTTGCTTATATGAAATCAGATTTTCGACTCTTTCCCTATAAATCTTTAATTCAAAATGTATATTGCATTTAAAATTTTCTTGTAATTTTAACATCCTGTAAGCAAAAAAGGTCAATCGGACAATATTCTGTCATGAAAAGATTTGTTTTATTTTTATTTATTTCATTTTCCCTGTCAGCAGTTTTTGCACAGCAGGGATCTCCGCTTCTTACCCATTATACTGAAAGCCGGGATGTTGAAAACCAGAGCTGGGCAATCTGCCAGGATGAGAATCATATTATGCTTTTCGCATATCGCAAGGGTATACTTGCTTTTGACGGGCAGGATTGGATGACAATAAGGATCCCTGTAATTCCGTATGCAATGCAGAAAAACAGTGCTGATGGAAAGATATACATAGGCGGAGAAAACAATTATGGCTATATTACCAAGGGTCAGACTGGTTCATATGATTATGTTTCTTTGTCGGGCGATTCATCCGGAGCAGGCATAATAACAAAAATTATTTTCAGCGATTCGCTGGCATGGTTTTATAGTGAACAAACGGCTGACCGGTATAATCTTAAAACAAACAGCCTTGAGCTTCGTCTGAAATCCAAACCAGGTAATCCCTTTACCGGAATGATAGTAACACCAGTGAATACCTTTATAAATGTGACGGGGAAAGGTCTTCACAGGCTCGAAAGCGATACTCTTTTCCCAATCGTGACAGGTTACCTCACTGAACAGGTTGATGTCCTTTTCTCTCTGCCATACAATCAGACGATGGTGCTGGTAGGACTCAGCAACGGAAACCTGTCCCTCTTTGACGGGATCAAATATTATGACTATCCGGTTAAAGACGATGGATATCTTAAAAGCAATATATTATCGGAAGGAATTACATTGGGCGATACAGCATATGCATTCTCTACTCTTGATGGTGGTGCCCTCGTCATTGAAAAACTGTCAGGAAAGGTTCTTTTCACGATCAATAACCAGAATGAATTGCCCGATGATGAGATCTTTGCTATCGGATCAGATAATACAGGCGGATTATGGCTTTCGCACCAATACGGGCTGACGAGGGCGGATCTTCGTCTTCCTGTCGGAAATTACTCGATTTTCCCTGGTCTTAAGGGAAACCTTACCTCTGCACTGAGGTTTAACAATGAACTTTACGTGGCAACCAGCGAAGGTGTATTTTACCTGTCAGAAGTAAAGAATTACGATGAAATTCAGGTATATGCAAGAAGTTCTACAACCACCGCCTCATCATCATCCGGTACGGGAACACCCCAACCTGCTCAGCAACAGCAGAGCAGCCGGAAGAATATATTTACCCGGATCTTCGGGAAGAAAACAGTTCAGCAACCGCAGGGAAAAACTGTACAAACTGAACCGGCTGCGGCAAAACCGGCAACAACGGTTACACGCAAAACAGTCAGCAGACTGAAATCAATAAACCATATCTATAAAAAAGTTGAGGGATTGAATGAAAAGTGCCGTCAGATTGTCGCAACACCTGGCGGGCTTCTCGCTGCAACCAACAGGGGACTTTTTGTGATTAATAATTATAAAGCAACCATAATTGCCGATAACAGGTACATCAATTTTATCAGCTGGCAGCCCGAGGAAGGCAAATATTTCATCGGTGCCAATGATGGCTACTTTGCCGTGAAATATCAGAATGGCAAATGGCTGACTGAAGTGGCAGATCCTCAGTTTATTAATACTGTCTATTCAATTATCCTGAAGGACAATAAGACCTTATGGATGGGCGGGGATAACGCTGCTTACCGGGCAGAAACGGAAGGCGAGTTAAAGTATTTTACCTATAATGTCAGAAACGAATTTCCCCAACGTTATATAGTTGACCTGATAAACGATTCAATATTCCTCTATTCAGAATCGGGGATCTATTATTTTAATGAAGAATCAGATGGATTTGATACTTATGGAAAAGGGAAAGATATTCCGGCAGAAGAGATTAATCTTGCTATTCCATTGTCTAATTTCCCTCTTATCAGGTATGAGGATAACTGGACTTCAAAGGGTACCCTGTCAGAAATAGACAAAAAGGAACTCTCACTTCTTAAAGTTTTTGATGATGTGGTATCCATCATTTCAGAAAATAATAATCTCTGGGTGATCAGCGGCAATAACCGGTTATTTGGAATTGACCGGAAAAGATATGCGGAGATCACTCCGGCAATTGATATACTGATAAAAAATATCTCCAACGAAAGAGGAACACACTTTAACCTGACCAATATTAAATTCCAGCGGGGCGATGATGTTATCATTTTTGATATAATAGCACCCGGCTACCTGAAACAAAATACGACTCAGTATCAGTATTTTATTAACAAACAAATGTCCGACTGGTCACCATGGTCAGTGAGGACACATTATGAAAAACCGATATCAAAACCCGGTGACTACACCCTCCAAGTAAGGGCGAGAGACCTCTGGGGAAATATCGGTGAACCCCAATCTGTGGATTTCACTATAAAGGCTCCTTTCACACAGACAGCTTTCTTCTATATTCTTACAAGTATAGTGTTTTTATCCCTGATTATACTTATTGTCCGTTTCAGGGAAAAGCAGCTGCAAAATAAGAACAGGATACTCGAAGAAAAAGTCAGGGAGAGAACTGCTGAAATTGAGGCACAGAAGGAAGAAATTACTTCAAGCATTGAATATGCCAGCAGGATACAACTTGCAATGCTCCCGATGGAAGATCATTTCAAGGCAAATTTCTCCGATCATTTTATTTTCTTCAAACCAAGGGATATTGTCAGCGGTGATTTTTACTGGATCGGTGAGGATGAAAAATCAGTATTTTTTACAGTGGGAGACTGTACGGGGCATGGAGTACCGGGAGCCTTTATGAGCACCCTGGGCATATCAACCCTGAATGAAATAGTTGCCAACAACCGAAGTCTGCAGGCCAATAAGGTTCTTAACCTTCTTCGTAAAAAAGTCATAACATCCCTTCACCAGACAGGCAAAGAAGGAGAGGCAACAGACGGGATGGACATAGCTTTCTGTATTCTTAACAAGAACAGAAAGACAATGCAGTATGCCGGCGCATACAATCCTCTTTTGATCTCGCAGAATGGCGAACTACAGGAATACCGGGCCAACAGGATGCCGATTGGAATTTATTACGGAGACGAAGTCCTGTTTACAAATCATGTGATCAATGTTGAAAAAGGTGATGCTGTTTACGTTTTCTCAGATGGATTTTCCGACCAGTTCGGAGGTCCTGAAGGAGCCAAATATAAAAAGTCAAATCTCAAGAAGCTCCTGACAGATATCTATCACAGGCCTATGATTGAACAGCACAATATCCTTGAAACCGAACTGGCAAAATGGCAAGGCTCTCTTGATCAGATTGATGATATTACAATCATCGGAATAAGGATATAAAAGTCTGAAAGT
>CAZLCF010000018.1:4421-22159 GCA_964557905.1 uncultured Rikenellaceae bacterium
TAAAGTCTTAAAGTCGTTCTGTACTTTACGGACTTTACGGACTTTACGGACTTTCAACTTCATATATAATCACTATCTTTAAGCAAACTGTTTTGTTATGAAAATTAAATTTCTCGGTGCTGCCCGTGAAGTCTCCGGCAGCAAATATCTCATAACCACTGATTCAGGTAAACGGCTTCTTCTCGATTGCGGCATGTTCCAGGGAAAGGGACTTGAGACCGACGGTATGAACAGGGAGCTTGGATTTGAACCTGAAATGATTGATCATATAATCCTTACGCATGCACATATTGATCATTCCGGACTTATTCCTTATATGTATACCCGGGGCTTCAGAGGATCTGTGGTCTGTACAAGTGCAACACGCGATCTCTGTGCAATAATGCTTTCCGATTCCGGTTTTATTCAGGAGCATGATACTTATACTTTCAATAAGCGACGGGCGAAAAAGGGACTTCCTCTCGTAACTCCAATTTATACACAGAAAGATGCAGGCGCATGCATGAATCTTTTTATCGGGGTTCCGGGTGAAATGAATTTCAGGATAGATGAGAATATAAAGGTACGGTTCACAAGTACGGGACATATGCTTGGGAGCGGAGTTGCGAATCTTCAGATCATTGAAAAAGGACAGATCAAAAGGATTGCTTTCACCGGAGATATCGGAAGACCTGTCAACAGAATACTTGCTTCGCCTGAACCATTCCCGCAAGCCGATATACTCATTACTGAGTCAACTTATGGAGACAGGCTTCATGATGATAATCAGGTTGCAGAAGATGAACTGCTTAAAGTACTTATCCATACCTGTGTTGATAAAAGAGGGAAGCTGATAATACCGGCCTTCAGTGTTGGACGTACACAGGAAATTGTTTATGCCCTGAACAGTTTCTTTAACCAGGGAAAGCTTCCGAGAATTGATATTTATGTTGATTCTCCGCTTGCAGTAAATGCAACATCGGTTTTCCGGGTTCATTCAGAATGCTTTAACGAGGAATTCCAGCAGTTGCTGCGTGATGATATCGATCCATTCGGTTTTAAAAACCTTTTTTATATAACAAAGGTGGAAGACTCAAAAAAGCTTAATGATTATAAGCTGCCATGTGTGATCATTTCAGCATCAGGCATGATGGAAGCAGGACGTATAAAGCATCACCTGGCAAATAATATCTCAAATCCCAGGAATACTGTCCTTGCTGTCGGCTATTGTTCACCGGCAACCCTGGGTGCCCGCATTCTGGGAGGCGCTAAAGAAGTCTCAATACATGGCAATATTTACAAGGTAAATGCTGACATCAGAAAAATAGAATCATTTTCCGGTCATGGAGATTACCGTGAAATGATAGGGTTTCTTGGCTGCCAGGAAAAGAGATCAATTGAAAAGACCTTTCTTGTCCATGGGGAGTATGAAACCCAGAAAAAATATGCGGATGAACTCCTGAAAGAAGGTTTCATGAATATTGAGATCCCTGCAAAAGGACAAGAGTATCAGGTATTGTAGAAATTCCTATCTCGTAATATACTTCCTCAATTCCTTCCGGATTGCTTTATAATCAGGTACCAGTTCTTCCAGCAGGCGGTAATATTCTTTGCCGTGGTCGTGATACTTCAGATGACACAATTCATGTATAATCACATATTCAGTAAAGCGCTCATCCAGCTTTATCAGTTCAGAGCTGATCGTTATTTTCCCTTTTGAAGTACAGCTTCCCCACCTGCTTTTAAGCGATCTGACAACAAACTGTAAAGGCGAGAAATTATAATCCCTGTATTTGCTTAGTATCTCTTTCAGTTTTGCAGAGATAATTTCCTCTGCTTTCTCCCTGTAAAACCTTTCAAGCAGCATTTTTACCTTACCATAATTGCCTCCTGTGCCAACTTCTATTATATTATCCTGCTGATTGACAAATGATTGTGATGAATCGGTTATTTTTAGAATGAACTCTCTTCCCATTAAAAGATGGATTTCTCCGCCGATATATTTCTTATCCTTGTTGATTCTTGTGACAGCGGAATATCTTTCAGTCTGTTTTCTGATCCATCCTTCTTTTTCCCGGACAAACTTATTAATAGTCTTAAGCGACGCCCTGTATGGTGCCCTGACAACTACTCCTTTATCAGGACTTACAATTATGCTTATTGATCTCCTGCGGGAAAAAATTATATTATATTTTATCGCCATTTAAAAAGTCCGGCTATTTTTTTGTCTGATTGTCTGTTTATTCTGTTACAAGTGTCAGAACAGTTATCTCAGGCGGCATCCATATCCGGAAGGGAATGGCCAGCACACCAAGACCGCGGTTTACATACAGGTACTGGTTCCCTTCTGAAAACAGTCCGTTCCATTCAGGATAGGAATATTTTGATGGGCTCCATCTGAATTTTTTGGTAACAATCCCTATCTGCATTCCATGTGTATGACCTGATAAGGTGAGGTCAATATCAGTTTTCCCGGCCACATCCTCCCTCCACTGGTTAGGGTCGTGGCACAATAAAATCTTGAAATCAACACTGTCAAGTCCTTCAGTTGCTTTCTTTAGGTCCCCATGAATAATATCAGGATGCCTGCCATATGTTTCCACACCAATGAGTGCAATCCTTGCATCTTTTATATTCAGGATAACATATTCATTATTAAGGACATTATACCCGGAGGCAGTTATCAACTCATTTATTTTCAAGGCAATAGATTTTCTGTCCGTTTCAGACGAACCAGGAAAATAGGTACCCGCATCATGATTTCCGGGGATGGCAAAATTCCCAAATCTGCTCTTCTCCTTTATAAGTATCGTATCGCAGCTGTCAAATTCCCTCCATCCATAGCTTACAAAATCACCGGTATTGATTATAAGATCAGGACTGTAGCTGTTTACTTCATCAATTGCTTTCTGAAGGCGGTTGTGGTGCTTATAAAATCCGGCAAGATGAAGATCTGAGATCTGCACGATCCTGAGACTGTCAAGCTCCTTATCCATTCCTTTGATCTTTATGGTGATCTTTTCGATCCTGAAGTTGAATTTTCCGATAAAAGTACCGAATGCAATAACAGAGAAAATAATGAAGGATATTACAAAACCCGATTGAGTCAGCCACCTGAGATGTCCGCCTTTCCTTATCCTTAACAGTTTGCCGGTATAATGAAAAAAGCTTGTCAGCATCCTGGGTAAAGCTATGGCACAAATCATTCCTGTCAGGTTCATACGAATCCAGATGTCTTCTGGAGTATCAAAATAACCTTTATAAAATGACACTTTGATTATAAGAAACCATAGCCAGATACTAAGGAGGCTGTGAATTGAAAATAAAAAGTAAAATTTCAGCTTCGATGATAAATATATATGTTCCTTAAGGACGAGGAAGGTCAGTATTTCAACAAGTATGAGAATTAAAATAAATAACATTCCGGTATAGCAGGATGTAAAAATACTCATTTAATGTTTATATGATTATTCATACATTAGCGACTGTTTACAGAAGCGTGAATGATAACAGTAAGATTTCATGATCCTTTTTTCTTACCTTCCGGAGGGCTCATATACTCGGTGATTGCAGCGCAGTTTGATGGACACTGGATATTTGTAAGGCACCATGACCGTCTGACCTGGGAAATTGCCGGTGGACATATCGAAAGAAATGAATCGCCAGATGATGCTGCCCGCAGGGAATTTATGGAAGAAACAGGAGCAATGGAATTCAGCCTCGATTGTGTGGCAACATATTCAGTTGAAAAAGACGGGACTACCGGTTACGGCAGGCTCTTCTTTGCTGAAGTCTCTGAATTCGGAAAGTTGCCTGATAATTCAGAAATAGCTGAGACAGCTTTAATGGATAATCTTCCGGGAAACCTCACATATCCCGATATTCAGCCTCATTTGTTCAGGAAAGTAAGTGAATTTCTTAAGGCAAAAGACAGGAACTAAATATACTCAAAGGTCACGTTCTTGAGCCATTTTTCTTCAAGGAGCCGGGCTATTCGTTTTACCACGGTTCTTCGTATTTCAAGGTCGACCGGCAGATTGGGATCCTGGTGGGCAATGTTTATCCGTGTACCAATGATAAAGTGAATCTCATCACTTTCCATCACCAGTTTTACTATCTTGTCAGCAGGTCCTTTTCCCAGTCTGACGCTGTTATTGTAGGTTTTAAGGATCTCATTTACCTTCTGCAGTGTCAGTATTCCTTCGGTCACGAGGTCAATGCCCTCAAGGAAGCTCTCCGGCGGGAGCTCGGGATCCTCAAAGATCAGCTCGTCAACAATTTTCCTGTTCAGCTCCCTGGCCACTATATCGGCTGTTGTGCCTCCGCACAGGATAACTTTTCCCTTATAGTTTTTCACTTTTGCCGCAAGCTCCCTGTCTTTATCCTTTTCATAGGGAGGACCAGTGCATATCAGCAATTTACGGGGATCACGAAAGTAGATTATTGCACAGCTGATATCATCTTTTGCCTTATATGCATCATTCTTATGTGCCATGGAAACGATCTTCCCGGCAAGCATCGCCGCCGAAATGGACGATTCACTGCTGACAAGCGTGGCAGCATAGGAAGCCACATTATCGCGTTCCCAACCGAAAGGATAAGCTTCACTGCCCATGCCGCTCTGTGCCACTCCATCGGAACAGAAAATTATCCTGTCCTCTTTTTCAGGTATGAATGTACAGGTTTTCAGGACTTTACCAGTATGCTTGCCTTTTTCAAGAATAACTTTCTTCCAGGATGGATCAAATACCTGGGTGCCTCTCAGGATAATGGCAGGAGGATTGTCATATTCGAGAATGTTCACTCTGCCGCTGCTCTCAATATCAACTATTGTAAATGTTGAGTAGCTGATCTTCCTTTCGCTGCAGACGGGGAGAGTATTCATTATTATTTCCGCAATACGATCAACTTCTTTATGCTCACGGGTGAAATTAAGGGCCATCGTCGACGTAAGTGTTGCAAGGATATTCGCTTTCACCCCGTGACCCATGCCATCCGACAGCACCGCAATTACCCTGTCCTCTTCCTTTATGTACCTGTAAAGAAAAACATCACCAGAGATCTTCTCACCATCGTGGTTCCGTTGCTGACTGTTGACTTCTATGTAAAAATCTTTTTTCAATATGATCAGTTACCGGTTGTTTTTCTGATCGCTCCTTTTTCTGTATGATTCAATTATTGAGTTAAGCATCTGTTCTGTATCGGATGCTCCTTCACCGAGCAGGAACCCTATTTTTTGAACCATCTCGAGGTTCTTCTCTATAACTTCGCTGACCCTGTTTGTTACCTCTTCTCCCTGTACTTCAGGTGAATAGAGGTCGCGGATCACTGCGCCGCACATTTTGTTCTTCTTGATGGGGAAGATCGAAATATTCAGCATCCTGTCCTCCCAGTGGACATCCTTGCTTACAACTGGTTCATTTTCCTTAATGACAAAGGTGAACATATTATAAATATTGAAGGGGATCAGCTTTTTTATGTCAGCTCCGGCAAGTCCTGGTATTACTTCCGCAATTGCTTTTGCATCTTCACCAATAGTATTAATAAAGCTCAGGTTTGAATGAAGTATTTTCAGGTTGTTATCCACGATCACAACACCGGTAGGGAGCTTTTCGAGCATGTTGTTCATCATATCTGATGCACTCTGTGCGATCTCTTTCTCTCTCCGTGCAAGCTCTTCAGATTCTTTTAATGCTTTTTTGGTCTCGGCCAGTTTTCTGTTTGTCTGTCTGAGGGTTTCGATATACTCCTGCTTGTTGCGGAGGTTGAAGGTGTGGCACATTTCCGGAATGGCAAGCCCTTTGGCAACCGTTGAGGCAAACTCGCGGCATGACATATATCCGCAGGCTCCGCAGTCCAGTTCCTCACTGGGATCCTGCTTTCCGATGATCTTAAGAACTTCATTAATCGCTTCCGGCGGCGGTTCAGGGATCCTCTGGTCATTAGCGGTAAAGCTCCTGGAAAAATCAAGCTTCAACCATTTATCCATGTTTTTCTGCCAGAGTGCTTTATCGAGAGTGCCAATTCTTTTTTCTGTATAGCGGCTTACCAGGGCTCTTCTCCTGAATCTCTCCCTGTGATTCTCCATCCCTGGTCCCAGCAGGCATCCGTGACAGAAGAACAGGTTAAAGTGGTGATGTATAGTATCGATATATTTATCGTAATCATTTATGGCTTCAAGTATATCCTCCTTCCCCGAAGCGGTGATCACCTTACTGGAGACCATATCGCGTTTCATTCCGCCGGCCTGTATTATGCCGGCAGGCACAGGATAGAGAGCACCCCAGTAGCCGAAGGGGGGATCAAATTCCGACATTTTTACGATCCTCTCCTGGATCTTGAATTCATCAAACAGCTGGCGCAGTTCAATGAAAGTGAGAACACCATCAACCAGCTTTCCTGATTTGTACAGCAAAGCCTCATCCTTAGCATCTATGCAGGGTCCGATCTGGATAGTGGCAGAATCAGGTCCGTATAACTCTTTGACTACCATTGCAGTTGATATCATTGGCGAAACCAGGGGAGCCAGGTTGGGAGTCAGTTCCGGATGAAATTTCTCAATGAGCTTGACTATTGAAGGACAATTAGCAGTGATATAATACTTGCCTTCTGATTTACTGAAAAGATCGGCATATTTTGAGGCGATCAGATCAACGCCAAATGAAACTTCATGCACATAATCAAATCCTAAAGAGCGGATCATTGCCACGAATTTCCTGTAATCGGTAATATCGTCAAACTCCGATGCAATGCTTGGTTCAATCAGGGCAATCTTTTTCCTGGCTGAAGACAGCAGGGCCTTTGCCTCTTCCTTTGAATCGCGGAATTCAATGGCACGCGGCGAGCATGAAATATAACACAATCCGCACCCGATACACCTTTCCGGAATAATTGTGGGATGAGGCTTCTGTGTCTTGACCTCAATGGCGTTGACCGGACATACCCGTACACAGGAATATGAATTCCTGCATTTGTCATCATCTATATATAAAACAGGTTTTATTTTACTCATTCTTATTCCCCGTGTTAAGTTCATTTCAATTTAGCCAGCTCTTTCTCAAGGATCTCTTCAATCCTTGTAATAGCGACTTCCTCTTCAATCCGGTCATCAATCCGGAGGTTTGGCCCTTTACTGCAGTTTCCCATGCAACGGGCTCCTTTGAAAATAACCTTGTCGTCAAGATGATTCTTCTTCAGGTAATCCCTGATGAACGTTACTACTTCCTTATTACCCCTGGAAAAACAGGAACTGCCCAGACAGATGTGCATTTCAACTTCCCTGGTCATCTTCTTTACTGTTTATTAATAAACAACAGCCTCAAAAGTAATAATTATTTCCGTGCGGTAATCATGATTGATGAACGTAATATTCATGTAATTAATCAGATAATGTCCTTCATGCGGCGGACAGAAAAAATGCATTATTATTATTAATTTTAAGTAACATACTGTATTTCAATATAATAGCATGGATGTTAATAAGATTCTCTTATGATTTTTAATTGTTAATAAATTAACAATGTTTATTTTTTAACAATAAAATGACTATATTTGTATATTGTATTATAATTATCCTGATGAGTACAAAGATCGATTCAATTCTCAAAAAGTACAAACCGGGCAGGAGAGAGAATCTTATTCCCCTGCTCCAGGAAATACAGGATGACGAGGGTTATTTATCTGAAGAGACAATTGTTAAAGCTGGCAGCTTTGTAGGATTGAGTACAACAAAGATCTATGGTCTGGCAACTTTTTATGATCAGTTCAGATTTGTACCCGCCGGAAAGGTTCAGATAAGAATATGCAACGGCACATCCTGTTTCCTTAACGGATCACATTTTGTGATTAATAAGATTGCGGAGGAAACAGGACTGAATCCCGGGCAGACAGGCAGGGACGGGATTTTCAGCTATGATATTGAAACATGCATGGGAGGCTGTAATAATGGTCCTGTGATAAGCGTCAATGGCGAATACTACACACATATTAAGGCAGATCAGCTTCCCGAGCTTATAAAAAAGCTCAGGTTCATAATCGAAAATGACTAGATGGAAGATTTGAAGAAATTCCTGATAGATAAGGTTCTGTTATTCGAATCCGATACTTTGCCTCCGGAAACTGAAAAGGTGCTTCAGGCGGTGCGGCGTGAAAAAACAGACCTTCCGGTCATCTATGTTTCTTCCGGAACAAGCAGCATAATAGCAGGATCTGAAAAGACACGATCCACAGTAGAAGCATATATTGATGATAATGCACTGAAAGCCAGCCTGGTAAAAGTAGGCTGCGCCGGTCCTGCAAATTTTGAGCCGCTGGTATGCATTCAGCTCCCGGGAAAAAACAAGCTCTATTTCAGGAATATAACAGATGAGAAAGTTGAATCTCTGCTGAATGGTGTCTTTCATAACGACATCAACGAAGATGACCTTGCAGGCCAGCAAGGTAGCCGGGGATTTAAAATATGGCCAGGCATTTCTTTTATTGAGGAGCTGCCTTTTTTCTCGCTGCAGAAAAAGATCGTTATGAATAATTGCGGGTGTTACGATCCTGAGAACATCGATGAATATATAGCCAGGAACGGATTCAGGGCATTTGCAAAGGCAATAAGGCATTATACCTTTGAAGAGGTTTGCGATATTATTGAAAGGAGCGGCCTGAGGGGCAGAAGCGGAGGCGGTTATCTCACGGGACTTAAATGGAAACAGGCACTTAACACCAGCTCAACTTCGCGCTACCTGATATGCAATGCCAAGGAGAGTGATCCCGGAGCATTCACTGACAGGACACTTCTCGAAAGCGATCCTTTCAGGCTTATCGAAGGTATTGCTATCGCCTCTTATGCCATAGGAGCATCAAATGCAATTATTTTTTTCAGGAAAGGATCCGAGCACGCCAGGCAAAGGATTCAGCTGGCAATTGACAAAGCGAAAGAATACGGCCTTCTGGGACATAACATATATTCAAGCGGTTACAGCCTTGATATTATGATCCGCCGGGAACCAGGCGCTTTTGTGTGCGGCGAAGAAACAGCTCTTATCAACACCCTTGAAGGAAAAAGGGGAATGCCTCAGCTTAAACCTCCCTATCCGACAACCTCAGGATTATTCAGCAAGCCGACCGTAATAAATAACGTCGAAACTCTCATGAATGTACCGGTGATAATGCAAAATGGTCCTGAATGGTTCCGCACTCTCGGTACTGAAAACAGTCCCGGTACGAAAATATTTGCAGTGGCGGGAAAAGGCCGCATGTCGGGAGTGGTGGAAGTTGAGATGGGAACCACGATACGAACCGTACTTGAAGATATTGCTGACGGAATCAGGGACGGAAAAGAGTTCAAGGCCATCCAGCTGGGAGGCTCGTCAGGTTCATTTATCACAGCCGAAAACCTGGATATGACCATCGATTTTGATGTCATGAAGGAAAAGGGCATTGGGATCGGAGCAGGAGGATTCGTCATTATAGATGAAAATACATGCATGGTCGATCTTGTCAGGTATTACATGGAATTCATGCGGAATGAAAGCTGCGGGAAATGCATCCCCTGCCGTGAAGGAACAGGCCGGATGCTCGGGATCCTTGAAAGCATCATCAGGAAACCCCGGAATGAGGATTCAGGAACCACTCTCGAACGCTTTAAAGGCGTGATGCAGCTGGAGAGCATTGCCTCAGTAATGAAAGACACATCTCTTTGCGGCCTGGGTCAGACTGCTCCAAATCCTTTCCTGAGCGCATTGAAGAATTTCAGGGAGGAATTCGAGGAGCATATTTTTGACAGGAAATGCAGGTCAAATATCTGCAGGGGACTGAGAACATTTTCAATTGATGTCGACAAATGCACCGGATGTAATGCCTGTGCATCAAAATGTCCTGTCAATGCAATTTACGGAACAAGACTGCAGCCTTTTTTCATCGTTGAGGAGAAATGTACCGGATGCGGGATATGCCATGATATTTGCAAGTTCAGCGCAATAACAGTCAAATAGCTGCCATGTTTTTTACGATACATGTAAATAATAAAAAGATCAAAGCCGAAAAAGGAGATACAATCCTTTCGGCCCTTAACCGCAACGGAATTATTATACCAACCCTTTGCAGGATGAAGGATTTTACCCCTACAGGTGCCTGCAGGATGTGCGTTGTGGAAGTTGAGGGGCGCGACAGACTCGTTACTGCCTGCTCACAGCCTGTTGAGGAATGGATGAAGATCAAAACTCATTCCCCCAGAGTTATTACTGCAAGAAAAACCATTGTGGAGCTACTCCTTTCAAATCACCCCGATGACTGCCTTTATTGCGACAGGAACCTTGATTGTGAACTGCAAAGGTTGTCAGAAGAGCTTAATATAAGGGAAAGACGCATCCGTTCAAAAAAAATCAAACCACGCATCGATCAGTCAAGTCCGGCAATAATAAGAGAACTATCAAAATGCATACTTTGCGGAAGATGTGTAAGGATATGTGAAGAGATGATCACATCAACCTCACTCGACTTCATCAATAAAGGCAGGTCAACTCATGTAGGACCAGCTATGGACCGCGACTTCAATTTCTCAAGCTGCATACACTGCGGCCAGTGTGTAGTTGTTTGTCCTACAGCGGCACTTCACGAGAAACACAATATTACTGAAGTCCAGGAAAACCTGAATAAACCGGAGATATTAAAGGTTATTCAGTACTCTCCTCTTGTCCCTCAGGGCATTGCTGAAGAGATGGGCATCCGGTACAACAGGGATTTTGATAAAATCCTGAATTCAATCCTGCGGAAGATCGGATTTGATAAGGTCTTTAATACTGGTACAGGCACCGATATCTGCATATCCGAGCTGACGGACCAGCTCATGGAAAGAATTGATAGTAAGGCAGATAAACCATTATATATTACTGCCTGTCCTGCCTGGGTCAAATATGCAGAACAGTTTTTACCCACAATCATCCCTGATCTGTCGTCAATAAAATCTCCGCAGCAGATAACAGGTGCTCTGATCAAAACGCTTATTGCAGGGCAGTCGGCTGTGAAACCTGAAAAGATTTTCTCCGTTTCCGTTACACCATGCACGGCGATGAAATTTGAAGCACGGCGCGATGGAATGATGCGGAAAGGGATCAGCGATGTGGATGCAGTTCTTACAGTCAGGGAACTGGCCAGGCTGATCAGGTTATACGGAATTGACGTGACAAATGCGGACCAGGAGCCGGCTGATGAGCCGATGGAAGGAAGAAGCTCTGTTTCTGCAATGGCTGAAGTATCAGGCGGACTGGCGGAAGGAGTGATAAGATCAGTCTGGTTCAGGATATTAAAAACAGAGGCTGAGAGACAATTATTCAAAAAACTGCGGTCCGGCAACTCATTCAGGGAAACCTCATTCAGGATAGGAGAAAGTGAGATTAATGTGGCTGTTGTGGATGGACTGACGGGACTTGAAAAATTAAAAGCATCACAGACTGCAGGTAAAAAGTATGACCTTATTGAGGTTATGACTTGTCCCGGAGGCTGTGTTAACGGGGCAGGACTTGCATTGAGCGGATCAAAGGATGAAAAGAAGAGCCGGGCAAAAATGATCTACCAGGCTGATGAAACCGATGCAGTAAGCCTCCCCTGTAAATCACCGGTGATCATAAATCTGTATGAAAAGCTTATCAGGGAAAACAAGGAGATATCTGATAAGAAGATATTTTATACACACTTTGAGAAGAGGATTGTTTTGTTATAAAAAAGATAAAAGACAAAAGTAAAAAGATAAAAGAAAAGGATGCTGGGTTCTCGGTTCTCGGTCACATCGTTCAGGGAACCGGGTGACAACAAAAGAATCCCGTCCTGGGAGAGCCTGTCCCGACCGAAGCGTCGAGAGGGCAGGGGTGGGTTTATGAAGAATTACAATTATTTTGGTAACATGAAAAGGAGCGATTTTACAATTTTGGTGGCAGATGATGATCCTGATTATCTTTTCCAAACTGTATTTAACCTTGGGAAGGCAGGCCATAAGACGATTACAGCGGAAAGCACACCTGATGTAGGTACTCTCTTTACCGTAAAATTGCCAAAGAATATACATTCATAACACGAAAAAACATGAAACTACCGGGAAAAACTGTCGAAAGACTAAGCGAGTACAGAAGAACTCTGCTTGATTGTCTTAAAGAAAAGAGAAATTTCATTTTTTCTCATGACCTGGCTGCCCGTATGCAGATAACCGCAGTGCAGGTCCGTCGTGACCTCATGCTGATAGGTTATTCATCAGTTCAGAGAAAAGGTTATGACGTAAAGGAACTTATCGATAAGATCGGCTCTATCATCGATTCAGGAGACAGCATGAATGTAGCGATAATCGGTATAGGAAACCTTGGAAGAGCAGTCGCAGCCTATTTTAAGGGAAAGAGATCAAAGCTCAACATGGTGGCATCATTCGATACCGATCCGCAGAAAGTTAATAAGGTCATCTCAGGAGTCAAGTGTTATCCGCACAGCGAAATGGAGAAAATAACCCGGGAACTGGATATCAGGATAGCAATTCTGACTGTGCCAGCCGACTATGCCAGGGAGATCGCAGAAGAGGTTATACGGTTCGGGGTCAAAGGGATACTTAACTACACTACTATTCCCCTTAACGTTCCGTCGTGGGTATATCTTGAAGAATATGATATGATAACTTCTATTGAAAAATTGGCATATTTTGTAAAGGAGAACACGATTTAACATCATTAGATGCAATTACCGGGAGACACTCTGCAATATTGTTCCATAAAAAGATCCATGGATCAGTAAGTCTGTCAGATGCTAAAACTCCTTCAAAGCTTGATATTGCGAAAGAAGAAATTACAGACCTTATATACTGACCAGTGTCATTTCTATACTGCTTTTTTCTGGCTATCTTTGTAATTAATTTATTACACTAATTTCATGCGGTTCTCACCTGAAAAATTGAGTATCCCCGATCAGAGAATGAAACCATTCATTGATCCTGAGGAGATCTGGAGTGTTATCAGCAACACAAAGCCTGATAAGCAGAGAGTGAGGGAGGTTATCGCAAAGTCGCTGGATAAGAAGAGGCTTACAATGGAAGAGACAGCCATTCTTGTAAATTCGGTCGGGACTGATCTTGTCGACGAGATCAAACAGGGGGCAAAAGAGCTGAAAGAAAAAGTATACGGCAACAGAATAGTGCTTTTTGCACCGCTGTATGTGGGTAACAGGTGTACCAACAACTGCCAGTATTGCGGATTCCGGATCTCAAACAAGGATGCTGTCAGGAAAACCCTGTCAGATGAGGAAATAATAAAGGAAGTTGAAGCTCTTGAAGATAACGGGCAGAAGCGGCTGATACTGGTTTATGGTGAACACCCTGATTATTCACCTGAATATATTGCACATACAGTCACAATTGTTTATGGAGTGAAAAAAGGTCATGGCGAAATTAGAAGAGTCAATATAAATGCAGCACCCCTCGATATTAATGGCTTCAGGACTGTCGGTGAATCAGGTATCGGCACTTACCAGATCTTCCAGGAGACATATCACCCGGAAGCATATAAATGGTATCATCTTGGCGGAAAGAAAAAAGACTATGAATGGAGGATCACTGCTCTTGACAGGGCTCAGGAGGCAGGTATAGATGATATTGGGATCGGAGCTCTCTTCGGACTATATGACTGGAGATTTGAGGTGCTGGGACTCGTTCGTCATGCCAATCACCTTGAGGCATGTTATAATGTCGGTCCGCATACAATTTCATTTCCCCGTATTAAAGATGCTCTCAGCCTGAAGATCAACGGACAATACCAGACAAACGATGAGGATTTTAAAAAGCTGGTTGCCATTCTGAGGTTGGCTGTCCCGTACACCGGACTGATATTAACAGCACGGGAAACCCCTGATGTAAGGAGGGAAGTTATGCAATATGGTGTATCTCAGATAGATGGAGGGACAAAGCTTGAGCTCGGTTCATATTCTGAATCAAAGAATGAAGCTCAAAACCTGAACCGTGAGCAATTCAGGATAAATGATCCCCGGTCGCTTGCAGAGGTTATCGATGAACTGCTTACGAATGATTATCTTCCTTCATTCTGCACTTCCTGCTACAGGATGGGAAGAACTGGCGAGCATTTCATGGAGTTTTCTGTCCCGGGATTCATTAAGAGGTTCTGTACACCCAACGCAATGCTCACTTTTTCAGAATATATCTGTGATTATGCCACGGGTGAGGTTGCTGAAAAAGGATGGAAGGTGATAGAAAAGAACATCACCAAGCTGGAACCGGGGGTGGCACAGAATACCAGGGAGAAAATTGAACGCATAAAGATGGGGGAGAGGGATCTTTATTTTTAAGGCTACAGGCTACAGGTGACAGGCATCAGGAGGGAATATGAACCTGTAGCCTGACGCCCGATGCCCGACACCTTTCATCAGAGAGATTAAATTCTATTTATAAAGTTATGATAAAAGTACTTGGAATAAAGATCATTGACCGCATAAAAGAAGCAGGTCTTACCCAGGGGATTCTCTCCAGGCATGCAGGTGTTATAACAACACGGTTGGGCTTCCATGAGGTAACGGATAATATCTGCAGCCGTGAGGCTTATATCATCCTTCATCTGAAAGACGAAAAGGCTGAATCAGAGAAGCTTGTCAGGGAACTGGAATCTCTTGGAGGAATAATTATCAGAGAGATGATTTTTTCTTCCGGAGAAATAAAACCGCAGGAGAAAGAATCTGATGGATCACCTGAAATCCTTGGAATACTAGTTGAAAAAAATCATGATGTTATTGTTTCTGTTCAGAAACTATTAACAGTATATGGCTGTTACATCCGTACCCGCCTGGGAATAAATGAAATATTCTTTGGCGAACCAACAGGACTTATAATCCTTGAACTTACAGGTGATCATGATCAGCGTGATCTTCTCGAAAAGGATCTTAAAGCTCTGAAACAGGTGCATATCAGGAAGATGGTGTTCTAATCTCCAAACTCAAATCCCCCTCTGCCCATTATCTGCCCGAAGAATACCGCATTCATGAAAATCCTGTTAGTTCCGTACCAGACAGCCCTGAAATTGGTGTTATCGTAAATTGAAATGATCCTGCTGCCATGAATGCTGGCAAAAGCTGTCCCGCTTATCCTGTCGATATTTCCTTTTGAACAATACCCGCTCAGCAAAGGATTCAATGTGTAAGTCACAGGATTGTTATAAATATTCTTATCCTTTTTTGAGGCTGATGCACCTGATTTAAAAACCGGGAGCTTATCCCTGGTATAGCCGTAGCAGAGAGGGTGACTCAGGTCCAGTTCTGTTTCAAAGATAGAACCCGGGATCTGGCGTGACAGGTTATCTGCCATACGGTTTATGTATTCGCCCTCCTTTTTGGCTGATTCCACGTCAGGCACAAATTCTATCTCTGCAAGCTTATTCCTTGACAACCAGCCGTTTCCTGCTTCATAACCAATGAGTGTTCCTCCTTTGCTGTTCCATATCATGATATTTTCAATACCTGCAGCACTGATATCCGGGGATCCGGTTATGATCAGAACATTGTACCTGTCCAGATCTGTTGAACTGAACCTGGATGAGGTCACCATCGTCACAGGCATCCTGAACCTGGTATCAAACATGTGCCAAATCTCACCTGCATCAGAGCTGTTTGCACCATCGCCGACAATCATCAGTACTGAAGGTTTCCGGAGGATATTAAACCCGGAGCTTCCAAGGTCAATACCTTTAGTTGTAAGCCCCGTGCTGACACCATATACTGTTATCCAGCAATCCCTGGCAACGGATTCCATGAGGCTTTGTATTTCTTCCTTTGAAAGGGATTGACCTGAAACGGGAACCAGGATAGTCCCATACTGAAAATCATGCCTGAAATTACCATCATCGAATGTGAATCTGCTTGTAGCTACTCTTGTTATCAATCCAGTATTTTGCAGTGCATATAGTACTCTTGGTGAAAGGTATTCATTCCATTCAAACAGATAAGCATAAGGATCCTGTGATCCTGTTACTTTCCCCTCGGTAACAGGAGGTTCTTTGATTTCTGTACCGGCAAGACCTTCCATCTCCTTAATTACATTTATCCCCGAATACTGAATATTGAATGACATGGGGAGCACCCATGTTGAGACATCATAAAAAGCACTGTCGGTGAATTCCTTAACAGGCTCAAAAAGGCTTCTTATGAACCTGTGCTCATTTTGTTTCAGGGGAACGATATAACTGTTTTCGGCTCTATACTGAACACCGTCCCTGCTTATGTCTCTTGATAACCTGTAGACTCTGATCTTATGATACAACAGGTTTTTAATAAATTCTGATAACCTGTAATTATCTGACGGTTCAGTAAAAACATATGCTTTAACCGGGTGTTTATCGGCCAGCAAGAGAGCATCTTTATAGAATTTTCTCTGGCTTTCAAGCAGCTTGTTCTTCATTTTCAGTCCTGCTTCCAGGGTAGAAAGAGATACATTGAACTGGTTTCTGATAGCAAATGGAAATGAAAGAAGCCCGCCGGATGTTTCCCTGAGATGGCCTTTTACTCCCGCCTGCTCAAAGAGAATTCCGACTGAGCCATGAATATCAGGATAGGAAGAGCCTTTCCCGACATAAAAGTCATCATAGCTCTCTTCACTGTAATAAAGGCTCCCGAGCGAATTAAGATATTTCTCATGATATTTGCCGATTTCAGCCGTAAGCTCGTGGATCTCAGGCGGCGTAAAAGGATTATTCCTGCTTGGAACACCGGGCTGAAAGAAAAATGTGGCATTTACGCCCATCTCATGATGGTCGGTATTTATGTTTGGCCTCCATTTGTAAAATGCAGCAACACGACCAACAGATTCAGGGTGCTGAAGCATTATATAATCACGGTTCAGATCGAACCAGTAGTGGTTGGTCCTGCCTCCCGGCCAGCTTTCACTGAATTCCCAGGAATTCGCATCGGGGTTGTTATTGAGGCTTTTAGTGAAGTTAACCCACGTGGAATGACGCTGCATTCCATCCGGATTGAGCGCCGGATCAATGAGAATAATGGCATTCTCCAGCAATTCATTTATTTTCTGGCCTTCACCGGCGACAAGATAGTAAGCAGTGACTGCCGATGCATTCTGGGCGCTGGATTCATTGCCGTGAATTCCATATCCCAGTTTTATGAAAACGGGCATGCCGCTTATGTCGATATTACCTGACTGATCCGGGTCACACAATGCAACATGTTGCAGTCTCAGCTGTTCAAGGTTCTTAATGTTTTCCGGTGAACTGATTATCAGTTGTCCGAGCGGACGCCCTTCATGACTCCTTCCATACTCTTCCCAGATGGCCCTGTCAGATACTCTCGCCAGTTCAAGCATATAGAAATAAAGCTTATCATGAGTAAGATGCCATTCGCCGATCTCATGCCCGGCAAACTGTTTTGGTGTCGAAACTGATTGATTATAAGATATATCACCAGGAAGATAATAATCAAGCGTAACCTGGGCATTTATTGATGCTATCATCAGAAACAGAGCTGTGAACAGGATCATCTTTTTCATATTCTTGAAGCTATATTGAATTATAATATTTTTTCTCCCTTTCACCCCCTCTCCCCCTCACCATTTCTTTTCTTCCTGCCTTTGTGCCGTTACGCCGTTGTGTCCTTGCGCCGTTCCTTATAATGCTTTGAGTCTCCCCATTCTCCATAAATAATTTCGGCATCAGCAAGGCTGACACGAGCCTCGAGACAGCTCCGGCAATCCTCGGCTGAATCGTCGGTGCATGGCTTGTTGTCATAAA
>CAZLCF010000019.1:0-21897 GCA_964557905.1 uncultured Rikenellaceae bacterium
CTGATGGTTACAATGGTACAATTTTTCTCGCATGGAAAGCTGATATGATTGTGATCATCTCCGGGCTGGCAAAAGACCAGACGGATATTGCCGATAAATACACATCAGCAATACTTGACCGGTAAATCAGGAGTACCAGGCTCTGGTTCTGTTCTTAACATCCGCCAGTACTTCATTGGCTGTATTGATGTCATCAACAATCTGGAAATCAAACATTCCCACGCAGATAAAGTCAGCGCCGTTCTCAAACGCATAGCGGAAACCGTCTGCCGGCTGAATTGCGCCTCCTGCAAGAACCTTGAATGCCAGCCAGGGTTTTTTTACCTCTTTCATGTATTCTGCAGTCTGCACCGGGAAAAGATCAAACATGTTGTCGTGGATCTTATTGTGTTCAAGATGCCTCTTATAATCAACGCTGAACTCCACCCTCTCAGATTCGGGATGCGCTGACCAGTATTGATCGTGATGGAAGGTTTTAACGTAATAATCAACAGGAATAGCCTCTCTTTCACATGCCTTGATCACCTCGAGTGAATGTCCTCCAACGCCGGCCATATAACCTTTCTTCTTGATATATTCTATAGCTTTCCCAAGCATGGCAATCTTTCCTTCCCTCACATAACGGTCGCCTTCGCCACCCTGGATATAAAGTGTCTGGGCTCCGTTAGCTATGGCAAGGTCAATATCCCCGTAGAAGTCCTTATCTCTCAGATATGTCTGGCAGATTGATTGCATCTTACCCCCGTACATCTTAAGATATTTATTAAAAAGAGGATAATTTACATTTGTCAGGAAAGCGGCATTTACACCTGCCATCTCAGCCAGGTGAAATGTTTCAAGTATTTTCTGATTGGTATTGTAGGCTTTGAAAAGTGTATTGGCATAGATAAGATCCCTGGCATGAGCCCAGCCGCTAATCAGGTTGGAGCCCATGATCACCCGGCTGATCTCCAGGTTGCCAAGCCTGCCCTTTAGCAATTCGCCCTTAAGTTCAGAGAGAGGTTTATAATTGATATTAATTACAGAGGCACCCGATATAGCATCAGGACCTTCGTCCGTAATGCTTTTCATAAAAGCTCCTGCAAATCCTGCAAGAAACGGCAATCCTGCAAGCCCTTTCAGCAACTCCCTTCTTTTGCTCATTTCCGGTACAGGGACAGGAACATCATCTTTTTTTGCCGGAGGAACTTCATCCATCTTTTTCTTCCTCAAAAGCAGATCAAGTCCGAAAAACTCTCCGGAGTGTGTGAAAGCCAGAACTAGCATGCTGGCAAGCTCGACAAGATTTTTGTTTACGATAAGATAATTACCCTCGCTGAGAGCACCATAGCTGTAAACACCGAATGGGGGATATGCAAGATAATACGTCAGTAACATCAGTATCCCGGCCCAGGATGCCAGCCTGGTGAATATACCCAGGATCAAAGCAAGCCCTATCAGCGTAAGTCCCCATGCATTAAGTGTATCAATGATCCACATTCCTGTATCGCCTGACGCCATCCAGCGGAACAGGTCTCCGAATATCCATCTTGATCCTTCAATGAATGTCCTGGCCGACCAGTCCGGATCGATAATTTTTATAAGACCTTCGTAAAGAAAATGCCAGCCAATAATGATCCTTAACAATGCCAGCAAAGCAGGTACGATTTTCTGTCTGGGAAAAGCTATAGTCATGTTAATTTATTTAATATATAAATCCTCTTTCCGGTATTTCGGTATGTAAAAATAGCAAAAAAACAGATTATTTTGCCGTATCCTTTTCCAGGTAGCCGTAAATGATTTGCTTAAGTTCATCATATGAATCAACAACAGGAAAATCGCTGTGATCGTTGATCACATTTTGCGGGGGACGGTATAGAATGCCCGCTTCAGCTTTTCTCAGCATATTGATATCATTGTAGGAATCTCCAATAGCAATTACTTTATAATTAAGGTTTTGCAAAGCTTCCACGACTTTCATTTTACCGTCTGGCTGACGAAGATTATAGTCCAGGATATTTCCCAGGTGGTCGATAGTAAGATGATTGCAGAAAAGTGCAGGACGACCCAGCTTTTCTATCAGGGGATCAGCAAATTCAGTAAACGTATCAGACACAACGATGAGCTGTGTTCTTTTTCTTAGCCAGGAAATGAACTCAGTTGCACCCGGCAGGGGCTTTATGCCTGAAATGACATGCTGAATCACATGAAGCGTAAGGCCATTCTGGTGAAGGATCTCGAGCCTGCGTCTCATGAGAACATTGTAATCGCTTATGTCACGAGTCGTTAATCTTAATTCATCGATTCCGGTGTGCTTGGATACATTGATCCAAATTTCCGGTACAAAAACCCCTTCAAGGTCAGCACAAACTATATACATATATTAACATTTTTACTTACTAAGCTTCAGGATATAACCCCTGAACTTTTCATAATTATTTTCCATTTCTGTAAATTCTTCTTTTTTGCTGTCAATACCTGCGAGTGAATCAGGAAACGGCAGTGATAATCCAAGTATACTTTCCACTTCTTTATGGAATTTAGCAGGATGTGCAGTCTCAAGTGATACAAATAACTGATTTTCAATGTTATTTGACAAATCATGATAATATTCCTCACCTTTCCATGCAACAGCTCCGTGCGGTTCCAGAATCAGTTTGTGATTTTTATAACAACCGGCAATCGTTGATCGGGTCTCTTCATCTGAAACACTGACGCCAAAAAAATCACTCCTCATCCGCCGGATGTCAGGAGTCTTTAAAATAATCCCTGATTCGTTCATCATTCCTCCGTAGAATGCAACAATCCTTGCCAGGTTGCTTGGATGCCCGACATTCATAGCGCTTGAGATACAATTTATTGAGGGACTTATTGTTTTGTACTTCCCTGTTCTCAGTAATTCAGGCACCTCGTTATTTGAGTTTGTTGAAATAATAAATTTCCTGACAGGAAGCCCCATTTCACGTGCAATAATTCCTCCCACAAGATTGCCGAAATTCCCTGAAGGCACGCTGAAAATAACCCGATCAGCGGTATCTTCTGCCAGCTTTGACCAGGCATAAAAATAATAAACAGCCTGAGGGAGCAGCCTTCCGATATTAATGGAATTTGCGGAGGAGAGAGGTATTTCAGACAACATCGGATCCTGAAATGCCATCTTTACAAGCCGCTGGCAATCATCAAACTTGCCGTCTACCGATATGATATTTACATTATCATGCAGGGTGGTCATTTGTTTCCGCTGGATATCGGAAACTTCCCCTGCCGGGAAAAGAATGATCGCATTAATATTCTGCAGTCCGTGGAACGCATTTGCCACCGCGCTGCCGGTATCACCTGACGTTGCAGTCAATATTGTAAAATGCAGGTTGTCACGCGAAATGAAATAATGCATGAGCCTTGCCATCATCCTTGCTGCAAAATCCTTGAACGAGGCTGTAGGTCCCTGATCAAGCCGTAAAATATACTTTCGGTCATATACATTTTCAATAGGGACATCAAAATTATAGGCATCGCGGCAAATGATTTTAAGATCCTGGTCGTTTATTTCATTGATTAAAAGACGCTTAAGTATCACATAGGCTGTCTCGTGATATTTCAGTGCCGGAAATCCTTCCATCTCCTTTTCTGTCAGTTTCGGGATATGTGACGGCATGTATAATCCCCCGTCAGGAGCCAATCCCCTGAGAAGAGCTTCTCTGAAACTAACTTCGGGAGCCCGAAGATTGGTAGAGTAATATTCTATATTCATACATTTACTACACGCATAAGATCAGCAAATACTCCGGCTGCAGTGACATCTGCTCCGGCGCCATAACCTTTTATCACCATTGGAAGCTCACGGTATCTTTCTGTTGTGAGCAGAACGATATTGTTGCTTCCCTCAAGATTGTAAGACGGATGATCCTTGTCGACACTAACCAGTTTGACACGTGCTTTCCCCTGATCGAGTATTGCAAGAAATCTCCATTTCCTGTTCTGGCTTTCAAGTTCAACTCTTTGCCTTTCAAATTCCGGATCGTATTTTTCCACCTTTTTGTAAAAATCATTCAAATCACCCTCAAAACATTCATCAGGCAGGAATTTCGTCACTTCAACATCCTCTTTTTCAATATTATATCCTGCTTCCCTTGCCAGGATAAGTATCTTTCTGACAACATCCGTTCCATTGAGATCAAGACGGGGATCAGGTTCTGAATATCCTTTCTCTTTTGCCTTACGGATTGCAAGGCTCATAGGTACTTTTTCGCTTATTTCATTGAAAATAAAGTTCAATGTACCAGACAGAACGGCCTCGATCCTGTAGATTTTATCTCCGCTCAATACAAGGTCACTGATCGTTTTGATTATCGGAAGACCAGCACCGACGGTTGTTTCAAACATGAACCGTACCCCGTGTTCATTAGAAATAGTCTTAAGTTGTTGATAATAACTATATTCCGATGAGCAGGCTATTTTATTGGCAGTAATGACAGATATATACCCTGAAAGGATCTCTCCGTATTTTGCCGCGATTTTGGCATCAGCTGTGCAATCAATAAATACGGAATTCCTGAGATTCAACTTTTTCATCTGTTGAATGAAAGTTGATATATCTGCCTTCTCGCCATTTGTTTTCAGTATCTCTTTGCATGATTCCAGTGGAATCCCTTTTGTGTCGGTATGCATCTTCTGAGAATTGGCAATGCCCAGGAGATTAATTTTAAGACTGTGATTTTTAAGAAGCAGTTCTTGCTGTTTCTGCAACTGCTTCAGCAGGCTTGAGCCTACAAGGCCAGTGCCTGCAATAAACAGGTTCATTTCCTTGAAAGTGGAAAGGAAGAATCCGTCATGGATCACGTTCAGGGCCTTTTTAAGACTTTCATTTTTTATAACAACAGAAATATTCAATTCCGAAGAACCCTGTGCTGTGGCTATTACGTTGATCCCGTTCCGGCCCAGAGCCCTGAAAAGTGTTGCCGAGATTCCGGGAGTGTTCTTCATTCTTTCACCAACAATAGCAATTATTGACAGGTTCTTCTCAATCAATATCCTGAGTTCATCATTCTGTTCTATTTCATTTTTGAATTCCTCTTTAATAGCTTCACAGGCATCATCTGATACATCAGGATTTACTGCAAAAGTTATTGAGAATTCAGAAGAAGCCTGTGTGATCAGGATTATGTTTATTTCATGTCTTGCAAGAGCACCAAAAAGCCTGGCCGAAGTGCCTGTCACTCCAACCATTGCCGGACCCTGCAGAGTCACCAGGTCAATATGGTCAATTGAAGAAATTCCTTTTATAGGGCTGCGTCCCTGGTCTGTTGATTTCTGACTTATGACCGTTCCCTCTGACCGCGGATTAAGTGTATTCCTGACCGCAACGGGAATATTTTCTTTATACACCGGACGAAGAGTGGGAGTATAGATGACTTTTGCTCCAAAGTGGGAAAGTTCCATCGCTTCGGAGTAAGTCAGGCTTTTAATTGTGTAAGCTTTATCAACTTTTTTTGGATCAGCTGTCATAAAACCATCGACATCCGTCCATATCTCGAGTGATTCTGCCTTTAAAGCTGCAGCAATTATTGCTGCAGTGTAATCAGAACCGCCTCTTCCCAGCGATGTGGTCTCACCCCTTGCGTTGCTTGCTATAAAACCCGGAACGATGACATGCTTAAGCGGTTTACCAATCTTTTCCCTGATCAGTATATTGGTGATAGTAAAATCAACCACCGGATTACCTGATCTTATATCTGTTTTTATGAATTCGCGTGAATCGATATATCTACTGTCATCAATAAAATTGCTGATAATGAAAGAGGATAATCTTTCACCGCTGGTAATTACCTGGTCAGATGAATGTCTGGTTAATTCACGCAGTACAAAAATTCCATTAAGTATTTCGCTCAGCTCATGGGTTATATTACTGACCGATTCAAGTACTCTCTGCTGCTTTGTATTGTCCTCAATCAATCTGGTGGTGAAATCTATATGTTTTTCTGAAATCGTCTTAAGCAGAAGTTTATATTCGTCATTTCCGGCTGAAGCAAGTTCAGAGATCTTATGAAGCTGATCCGTCACACCCTGAAATGCAGAAATGACAACCACTGAAGGGAGAGCCTGTGATTCAATGATCCTTTTTACTTCCCTGATTCGCTCCGGATTACCTACAGATGAACCGCCAAATTTCAGAACTTTCATATACTGATAAATAGAAATTGCATCCTGACGAAAGATGCAATTAAACTATAAAGATACTAAAAATCACTTATTTCCCCCAAAAATACACAATTATTAAGAAAATAAGGCTACAGGTAAATAAATTACAGTATAATATTTAGTTTCCTTAACGAATATAAAGTATTATTTAGTTTTTATCAACTTGATGCTGCTTTCTCAAGTCTTTTCAGTATTGAGAAAATAAACGTTGCCGACAACAGTAAGCATACGATAAATACCAGCCAGAGTAAACTCAGCTGAATTTTATCCCATAGCAACGTCCCGACAAATAACAATTTATTACCGGCAGCTGTTGCAAGAAGCCATCCACCCTGCATTAATCCCTGAAATCTTGAAGGTGCAACCTTTGAAACAAATGAGAGACCCATCGGGCTCAGGAACAATTCTGCGACTGTGAGTACAAGGTAACTGCTTATAAGCCAATAGGGTGAAACCCTGTCGGCATCTGCCATAGGTGTTCCTTGAAGGGATGCAGGTGATGGAGCACCAATTGAAGCAACAAGTACAATAGCAAATCCTAAAGCGGCAATAATTAATCCTATTCCTATTTTCTTGGGAGTTGAAGGTTCAATTCCTTTCTTATTCATCCATGCAAATGCTGCCATAACGGGGAATGTAAGAGCAACTATAAACAGTGGATTAAAGGACTGGAATACTTCGGGTGCGATTGCATTTTGCACTCCAAATTTATTAAATACTCTGCCCAGTAATCCTGCCGGATCAAATCCTGTTGTAAAAAATAATGCCAGCAGCAATGCTATAACGAACAATATACCTCCTGTAATTCTGGCATTGATCTTCAGGTTTTTATAAACAAGCAGGACAAGACCAGCAATAGCGCCTATCACAGCAAGCATTGACGGCAATGTAAAAAATAAACTGGTTAAAGGACCAACCTGTTTGACTGTGTAATCTCTTGCAAACAATGTAAGTGTGAGTCCGTTCTGATGAAATGACATCCAGAAGAAGATGGCCACAAAGAAAACAAGCACCAGTGCCGTGATCCTTGCCCTCTCTTCTTTACGTGAGCTGAGGATTATCCAGGTAACAAAACCTGCAAAGAGTCCAAACGCAAAACCTGCTGCCCAGCCTATCTGCTTTATGAAATGCAGACCAAACGCAGTTACTCCTATCGCAAGGATCGCTGCAAGAAGGGGCAGGGGTTTAAAATCGATTTTTTCAGTGGCAACTGCAGCAGCTTTTACCTCTTTATTCGGCAGCAGCTTATTGAAAATTATATAAACCAAAAGTGAAATTACCATGGCCCCTGCAGCTATTCCGAATGCATAGTTATAACCCTTTGAAAACACTTCAAGGTAACTGTTGGCAAACGCCGAAAGATCTGTCACCGGTCCGCTTAGATTCACCTTATCAGCCAGCTGCTGAAAAACTGTAGTGTCAGTGAGAGTCCCGTTATTAAACTGATGGCAAAGTGAAGGAAGACTGCCATCGTGAGCAAATCCATTGACTTTGAGCCACCAGTTCCTCATTCCATTGGCTGCAAATGGCGCAAAAAAGGCTCCTACATTTATTCCCATATAAAAGATCATAAATGCTGTATCCCTGAGCTTCGAATATTTCGGATCATCGTACAACTGGCCGACAACAGCCTGGAGGTTACCCTTAAAAAGACCATTACCGAGGGCAATAGTCATTAATCCGATTACTGTAACCGTCAGCGTCATTCCGGGAACCGCCATTATAATGTATCCGGCAAACATTATGATAATACCGGCGAGAATTACCAGTTTGTATTTTTTCGTTGAGTCAGCCAGTATACCGCCGAGCAGCGCCAGGGCATAAATGCTGAAATAAAACCAGCTGTAAATGCCTCCTGCCTTTTCTGCCGAAAGTCCGAACTTGGCCTGAAGAAAAAGTACAAGAATAGCCATCATGGTGTAAAAACCAAATCTTTCGCCCATATTGGAGAAGAAGGCCACCAGTAATCCTTTGGGGTGATTCTTAAGCATATTATTATATTTTAGTTAGTTAATCATTAAATTACTTTCACATGTAATTCATCCGGCAGGTTACCGGAAATATTCAATATATGACCGGCAACAAATATATTAATCTTTTTTTATTAATGGCCGAAGAGTTTAAATTTGTACTGTAATGATATTGTCCAGATGAAAATATTCCGTTGTGATCAGATAAGACATATTGATGAATATACGATCAGGAATGAACCTGTGGCTTCGATCGATCTGATGGAACGTGCAGCCGGGAGATTGTTTGAATGGTATGCTGAAAGATTTGAAAGGTCAAGACGGATATTAATTTTTGCCGGACCTGGTAATAACGGCGGCGACGGACTTGCACTTGCGAGAATGCTTGCAAGTAACAGGTATGAGCCAGAGGTTCTTTTTCTTCAGGTCACCGGAAGTACTTCGAATGACTGGCAAATAAACAGAAAGCGTCTTGAAAAAGAGACAAAAGTGCCTTTCGACACTATAAAAAAAATAGATGAATTCCCTTTCGTCAGCCAGGATGATGTTATTATTGATGCGATTTTCGGCTCAGGAATATCCCGGCCTGCTGAAGGCCTGGCATCTGACATCATTAAAATGATCAATAAATCAGAAGCAACAGTAGTGTCGATTGATATTCCTTCAGGATTATTCGGAGAAGATAACAGTCATGTCAGTCAGGACAATATTATCAGGGCAGATTTCACTCTCAGTTTCCAGTTCCCGAAGCTTGCTTTCATGTTCCCTGAAAACGAAAAATATACAGGTGAATGGATAGTTTTGCCTATAGGACTGGATTTCAGAACAATAAGAACCCCTTTCACCTTTCTGGAAAGGAAACTGATCACCCCGCTCCTTAAAACGAGGAGTAAATTCGATCACAAAGGCACCTTCGGTCATGGATTACTAATAGGTGGATCATATGGAAAAATGGGCGCAGTGGTACTTGGTGCAAAAGCAGCTCTTCGCACCGGGGTAGGACTGATAACCTGCCATATTCCATCGACCGGAAATAAAATTCTGCAGGGATCTATCCCTGAGGCAATGATAATTCATGATGCTGCGGAACGTTATATTTCCGGCATCGGAAATACAGATCATTTCGATGCAGTTGGTATTGGACCGGGATTGGGTACTGAATCCGGATCACAAAAAGCTTTTCATGAATTCCTGCTGAATTGTAAAAAACCTCTGGTGGTTGATGCTGATGCTTTGAATATCTTATCATTGAATAAAGAGTGGTTTTCTCTGATCCCTGCAGGAACGATCCTTACACCTCATCCGAAAGAATTCGAAAGACTGGCAGGAAAAACGTCAAACAGTTATGAAAGACTGCAAAAGCAAATTGAATTTTCAGAAAGCCATAAATGTATTATTGTCCTTAAAGGGGCTCATACATCAGTTTCTTCTCCGGATGGAAATGTCTGGTTTAACAGTACTGGCAATCCGGGAATGGCTACCGCCGGAAGCGGCGATGTACTGACCGGAATGATCCTTTCGCTGCTGGCACAGGGCTATGATCAGGTTAATGCTGCAATAATCGGTGTTTATCTGCATGGACTTGCAGGAGATATTGCAGCAGAGAAATCAGGATATGAATCAGTAATTGCTTCAGATATCATTGCTGAAACAGGAACTGCATTTAACAGACTAAGAGAAGCTTAATAGCGTTTAATATTTAAAAAAGATCAGGTAAATCTGCAGATTTCAGGTAAAAAATTGATTTTATGAAAACAACTATCCGGCTTTCAATTTTTCTGATGATCATTCTGGTAACAGTTTCGTGTTTCCCTAAAAAGAAACTCACAGGACCAGAACAAGTTATTGTGCCTCTTTCAGATACGGTAAGATTAAAAGACGGAAGCCTTGTTTATGGTTTGCCAATGACAATATTTACAGTCATGGTTGAAATGGAAAGGACCATTGAGCTACCCGGACCTTATGCAAGATTTGCTGAAGATCTGCTTGGATTGAAGGATGTTATAATGAATGAGGAAGAGCACTGGTCAATTCAGAGTGTTTCAGTCAGTTCTCATGAAGAAGCCGATCCATCCGAGTTTTATGTAATTGAAAGTAATAGTCTCTTTCATACCAATGCTATGGCACTTAAAAAAGAAGGATTGATACTTGATCTTAATCCGGAATTTAATTATGAAGCTGTAAATGTCAACGGAAGCAAAGAGATTAACCTTGATCAGTTCCGCTCTTATGATCTTGGATCGGATGAGTATTACAGGATCCAGACTGATACTGCATACAGACGCATAAGCGTTGATTCGGCATTTATAAGAATACCTTATATCGTAGAAACTAAAAAGAAGCTTTCAGCCAGCCAGATTGCAGAAAGAGCGGCCAGGCGGCTGATGGATCTGAGGGATGGGAAATTACTCATCCTGACGGGCGAAGCAAATGTTTTTCCGCAAAGTGATGCTGCAATTAATGAAATAAACCTGCTTGAAAAAGAATATACTGAACTGTTTACCGGCAAATACTTAAAAGAAAAAAGGACATTTGCTTACCATCTGGTACCGCAAAAAGAGCTTGCAGGAAAGCCGGTAACACTCTTCAGGTTCTCCGAAGTTACAGGCCCCGAAGATGTATCATCGAAAAACGGAACAGCAGTTACAGTCATCCTTAATCCGGAACAAAAGACGAAAGCCATCACAATTATTTCCGGACAGGAGCCTGTTCCTGCATCTCCCAGGATCGATAAGCTGTTTTACAGGATTCCTGATGTGGTGAATATGACTATCAGGATGGGTGATGAAACACTCTATAACTCAAGAAAGCTGATCTACCAGTTTGGAGAAATATTACAGCTTCCGGCAAACTACATAATAGGGAAATAAAAGTTGTGGTAAAAGATCAGAAGTTGCTGGTTACTGGTTGCTAGTTACTGGTAAGTAAGTATATTGAATTGCAACAAGCAACAAGCAACAAGTAACTATTTTACTTTGCCTACAAAGCTCTTCTGAAACTCCTCAAAGTTTTTGGTTTTATACGCCTTATCTGCAAAAAAGCTAAGGAGAATTTCCATATCTTTTGGTTCCCTGTACCCCGGCACGGGTGATACACCGAGTTTTTCATTTTCCTGAGTCAGGAAAACAACAGTAGGATATGATAATTGTCCCTGAAGCAGGGCAACAGCCAGCTGATGAGCTCTTCCTGCTTTGCCATCATTGATGAATGTTTGTCCCAGGAATGTAATTGATTCTTTTCCCTCAGCATTGAGTTTAACGGGATAGAATTTTGTATTTAGCATTTCAGCTATCACTGAATTTGTGAATGTGTCCTGGTCCATTTTTTTGCACCATCCGCACCAGTCAGTATACGCATCAATAAAAAGTGGACGCGGAGATTCGTTGAAGAGCTTTTCAGCTTCCTGTATTGTGTACCATTTGACCTCTGCATTTGCTGTAAGGCCTGTCTTTTGAGCAAAAGCCTGCATTGCAGAAAGCAAGATCAATGATAATATTAGTATTCTTTTCATTATCTGTAAAGTTCAAAATTTATGTTCTGCAAAATAAATTATAATCTTTAAATATAATCCTGAAAAAGGTATCTTTTATCACTACGCAACAATCAAGCCAGAGTTTAGTTCATTTTTAATGACATATTTAACGGATTGCATCCAATTTATTTTTTTACATTTACCGGTCAAAAAATCACTCAATAAATCACTCAATAAATAAATGGAAACAATAAGAAAAACTTTGCGCGACTCAAAGACAGCCCGTTGGATGGCATTGGCAATGATTTCATTTACAATGCTTTGTGGATATTACCTCACTGATGTGATGGCTCCACTGAAGCCTCTTCTTGAAAAGGAACTCCTCTGGAACAGTACCGAATTCGGATTTTTCACAAGTGCTTATGGATGGTTTAATGTGTTTCTTCTGATGCTGATTTTCGGAGGCATTATACTCGATAAGATGGGTGTGAGGTTCACAGGAAAGATGGCAACAATCATCATGGTTGTTGGTACAGCCATTAAGTATTGGGCAATTTCAACTCATGCACTTGACGGACACGAGATACTAGGAATGAAAGCCCAGGTTGTGGTTGCGGGATTAGGCTTTGCTACTTTCGGAGTAGGTGTGGAAGTTGCAGGTATAACGGTTTCCAAAATTATTGTAAAGTGGTTTAAGGGGAAAGAGATGGCTCTGGCAATGGGACTTGAAATGTCTACAGCACGTATCGGGACTACTCTTGCACTGTGGACCTCAATTCCAATCGCAGAAGCGCTTCATGGAGTTTCAAAACCTGTACTTGTCTGTCTGATAATGCTCTGCATTGGTATGATTTCATTCTTCCTCTATACCATTATGGATAAGAAGCTTGACAAATCAATTGCGGAGAAAGGTGGTGCGGTCAGCGAGGAATCATTTAAGGTAAGTGATATATGGTTCATCCTGAAGAACAAGGGATGGTGGCTGATAGCTATTCTTTGCCTGCTCTTTTACTCGGGTGTTTTCCCTTTCATCAAATATGCAACAGATCTCATGATAAACAAATTCGGTATAACCGAACAATTTGCCGGAATAATCCCCGGGATGCTAACCATCGGCGCAATTGCAATGACGCCATTTTTTGGCAACATTTATGACCGGAAAGGGAAGGGAGCCACTATCATGATTATCGGGGCATTTCTTCTTGTTTTTGTTCATTCAATGTTTGCCATTCCATTCCTTTCAGGAAGGTGGGTCGCAGTGGTTTTAATCATTATTCTTGGTGTTGCATTTTCACTGGTACCATCGGCAATGTGGCCATCAGTTCCCAAGATTATTCCTGAAAAACAGCTTGGTACTGCATATGGAATGATTTTCCTTGTACAGAATATCGGCCTCTCTCTGGTCCCATTGCTTATCGGCTGGGTCCTCGACAAATTCTGCAAAACAGGCACCCGGCTGCTGGATGGGGTGGAAGTATCGAACTATAATTACACCCTTCCTATGATCCTGTTTGCCTGCTTCGGGCTTCTTGCCATCCTTTTTGCCTATCTTCTCAGGAGAGAAGACAAAAAGAAAGGTTACGGACTTGAAATGCCGAATATTAAGAAATAATTGGAAATATAATTCTATAATATTTTGTAATATAATTTGTAGGTGTGTTGCATGCAATGCACCTACATTGTTTTTTAAATAACACCATGAACCTTTTTAATAGACTATTGTTTTTACTGTTAAATAATTAACAATAACCGGTATGGAGACCAACGAATTTGAAAAAGCAAGAGTTTTCAGCTTCAGTGATTCAGTAGAATATGCCAGCGGAGGTATACTAAGTAAAACTGTGCTGAAAAAAGAAACTGGTAATATCTCTCTCTTTTCATTTGCAAAAGGTGAGGAATTAAGCGAGCACACGGCTCCTTTTGATGCTATGATACAGGTAGTTGACGGAAAGGGTGAGATAATAATAGGAGGGAAGTCGTTCTTTCTGGAGGCAGGTCAGTCAATAATAATGCCGGCAGATATCACTCATGCCGTAAAGGCAGTTGAGAGGTTCAAGATGGTGCTTACTATGGTCAAGAGCAAATAAAAAAGTTCCGTGTTCCGTGTTCCGTGTTCCGAGTAGTATCAATAACCTTAACCTGGAACCCGGAACCCGCAATCCGTAACCAGGTTTAGTTTACCCAGTTAAAGAACAGATACATTATTGCGCCTATTATTCCTGATACCGGAATAGTAATTATCCAGGCCCAGAATATCTTCCTGGTAACTCCCCATTTGACAGATGAAGCGCCTTTGCGGGCACCGACACCCATAATGGCACCGGTGATGGTATGTGTGGTACTGACAGGTATACCCCAGTGAGTGGCGCCAAAAAGCGTAAGAGAACCTGCAATTTCAGCACAGAATCCTTCAAAAGGCTTGATCTTGGTTATCCTCTGTCCCATAGTTTTTACTATTCTCCATCCCCCGAATAATGTCCCAAGAGCAATAGCAGCCTGGCATGACAGGACAACCCATGTAGGTATTTTCGAATCTTTTGTGGCAAGACCGGAGAGTATCAGTGCAACCCAGATAATCCCCATTGATTTCTGGGCATCGTTTCCACCATGTCCCAGGCTGAATGCAGAAGCTGAAAACAGCTGGAATCGCCGGAAGAGCTTATCGACAGTGAAAGGTGGCATAAGTCTGAATATCCACATTATTATTGAAGAGAGAAAATGAGCAAACACGAATCCGAGGATTGGTGCTATGAAGATAAAAGAAACTATTTTAATGACTCCGCTGGAGATAACAGATCCCCAGCCTGAACTGGCAACTGCTGCTCCGATTAAACCTCCAACAAGAGTATGTGATGAGCTTGATGGCAGTCCCATCCACCATGTCACCAGGTTCCATGTAATTGCAGCAACAAGAGCCGCACCAATAACATTCAGGTTAATTACATCTGGTTCAACAACACCTTTACCCATTGTTGTTGCTACTCTGAGAGGGAATACCAGAAAAGCAATAAAATTAAAGAATGCTGCCATCCCGACTGCTGCAAATGGGGATAACACTTTTGTGGAAACTACACATGCAATTGAATTTGCGGAATCGTGAAATCCGTTAATGAAATCAAATATTATGACTAATGCGACTATTATGTATAGGAATGTCATCAAGCCATTTTTATCAGTATCGACTTGATCGTGTCGGTCACATCCTCCTCTTCATCCACACACCTTTCGAGGATTTCAAGTATCTTATTATTTTTCAGCAGTTCAGCCGGATCTTTCTCCTTATCAAAAAGTTCTGAGATAGCGACGTAATAGTATTCATCTGCCTTATGTTCAATCTCCTTCACTTTGTCACAGGCTTTGGTAATCTCATCCTTATTCGCCGCCGCATCATTCAGACAATGTACACATATCTCAATTTCCTTTGCTGCCTCGTATATCGAATCTGCCATCTCTTTGTATACCGGCATCAGATTTTTGGGTTTGTAAAGACAAATTCTTCTCGCGATCCCGTTGATTGAATCAACAACATCATCAATGTGGGCAGTGAGCTCATGAATATCTTCCCTGTCGAAAGGAGTGATAAAAGATTTATTCAGCTGCTGATAGGTTTTATCAGTGATCTCATCTCCTATATGTTCAACATCTTTAATCTCTTTATTGAACCTTTCATGATCTTCCGCTGTGCTGCTCGATATCATCTGACGCAGCAAAGAAGCAGCTTTTACGAGGTTTTTTGCGTCCTCTTCAAAAAGAGGATAGAAAGAGTGGTCTTTTGGTACAAAAAACTTGAGAAACTTATCAATATTCATTTTACTGATTTTTTAGATTTAAACTTATCAATTTTTTAATTTATCCAGTTAAATAAAAAGTACATCAAAGCGCCTATAATTCCTGATATAGGAATTGTTAGTATCCATGCCCAGAAAATTTTTGTAGTGACTCCCCATCTGACAGCTGACAGCCCTCTCCTTGCGCCAACTCCGATTATTGAGCCTGTTATTGTATGTGTTGTACTTACCGGGATCCCGAAATGAGTAGCCCCGAACAGTGTAAGGGCACCTGCGGTTTCAGCGCAGAATCCTTCAAATGGTTTCAGCTTTGTGATTTTTTGTCCCATGGTTTTGACAATCCTCCATCCCCCGAATAATGTACCAAGTGCAATGGCTGTCTGGCATGATAGCACTATCCACAAAGCAATTTTATCATCTTTTGTGGCTAATCCGGAGACTATTAAGGCAACCCATATTATTCCCATTGATTTCTGTGCATCATTGCCTCCATGACCCAGACTGAATGCTGCGGCAGAAACCAGCTGAAGTCTTCGGAAGTGTTTATCAATCCCGAACGGAGTATGTTTTCTTACAAGGAACTGGACTAATGTTGAAATTATGAACCCGATGACCATACCTAGCAGAGGAGCTATAACAATAAATGCCACAATTTTAATTACTCCTCCTGTTATTATAGATCCCGGTCCAGAACTGGCAATTGCTGCACCGACCAACCCTCCGACCAGAGTATGAGATGAACTTGACGGCAATCCCCACCACCAGGTAATTAAATTCCATGTAATTGCTGCTATAAGAGCTGCACCGATTACATTCAGGTTTATAACATCCGGCTCAACAACACCCTTACCCATTGTTGTTGCTACTTTTAAAGGAAATACCATGAATGCTATGAAATTAAAGATCGCGGCAAAAAGTACCGCAGAAAATGGTGAGAGTACTTTTGTTGAAACTATTGTTGCTATTGAGTTGGCAGAATCATGGAATCCGTTAATAAAATCAAAGATAATCACAAGCGCAATTATTATATACAGAAACGTCATCCGTAAGATTTTAAAGTAATTTGTTTAAGGGATTAATTCATACTGATAAAAAAGTAATATGTTCATTACTTAATAATTACGTATCATTCCTGACCAAATCGGGTGCCCAAAAGTAAGTAAACCAGCAGAGATTTCAAAATGATGAACAGGTTAAGTTTTCAGTTGAATTTGAACAATGTAATAAGTTAAATCCATGGAACTCTTTTAAAGTTTTCCCATTATTAATCATTATTTTTATGTACAAATTATACTACATTTATCAGATAAACATTTTTAAACTAAAGCCCCTTGAATATGAGCGACATACGTAAACTTGAACCAAAACAGCTCTGGAATTATTTCTATGACATAACGCAGATACCTCACCCCTCAAAGAAGGAGAAGAGGATAGTTGATTATGTAGTGAAATTCGGCAAAGACCACAAGCTTGAGACGATCGTCGATAAAGTTGGCAACGTAATTATAAGAAGGCCGGCTACAAAAGGAATGGAGAAACGTAAAGGCGTTATTCTCCAGACTCATCTCGACATGGTGCCTCAAAAGAATAACGACAAGAAGCATGATTTTGAAAAGGACCCCATTCAGGCAGTCATCGATGGCGACTGGGTAAAAGCCAATGGAACAACTCTTGGATCAGATAACGGTATCGGTGTGGCTGCCGTTCTTGCCGTGCTGGCCTCAAAAGATCTTCAGCATGGTCCTCTCGAAACTCTCTTCACAATTGATGAGGAGACAGGTATGACCGGTGTTTTCGGACTGAAGAAAGGCCTCCTGAAAGGTGATATACTCATGAACCTCGATTCAGAAGATGAACATGAACTCTGCGTTGGATGCGCAGGAGGGATAGATGTCAGCGCGGTGAAGAAATACAGGGAGGAAAAGGCTCCCGGCAGGATGAAAGCCTACAGGATAACTGCCAAGGGACTCAAAGGAGGACATTCAGGTGTCGATATTGCACTGGGCAGGGCGAACTCAAATAAGCTCATGTTCCGGTTCCTCATGCAGGCTGAATCAAATTTCGGGATAAGGCTCGCTGAAGCCGCCGGAGGAAATCTCCGCAATGCAATACCTCGCGAATCATATTCTGTGATTCTTGTTTCAACAGTAAAAGCCAAAGCTTTTGAGAAATTCGTAAAGGGATATGATAAAATGTACAAGGCTGAATTTGCCGAGACTGAACCTGATATGTCATTTACATGCAAGAAGTGCGAAATGCCTGCAAAAGTGCTGGCCAAAGCGGATCAGTACAAGATCATCAGAGCAGTATTTGCATGTCCCAACGGTGTACAGCGCATGAGTCAGGCTATGAAGGGACTGGTTGAGACCTCTAACAACATGGCAATTGTAAAAGTCATTAAAGGTAATTTTGAAGTACATAATCTGTGCCGCAGTGCAGTCAACTCCTCCAAGGAGTCAACCGCATGGAGGATCGCAGCAGTATTCCACCTGATGGATGCAAAAGTCACAATGACAGGAGGTTATCCCGGCTGGAAACCCAATATGACTTCCACTGTTCTTAAAACCTTGAGCAGCACCTATAAGAAGATGTTCGGTGTTGAACCGGATGTAAAGGCTATTCATGCAGGACTCGAATGCGCTCTTATTGGAGGTGTCTATCCGGCACTAGATATGATCTCATTCGGACCTACAATCAGGTTTCCTCACTCCCCTGATGAGAAAGTAAATATACCGTCAGTGAAGAAATTTTATGCTTTTCTGTGTGAGAGCCTGAAACAGGTACCTGGGAAATAGCTATTCCACCTTTATCTCCACAAGCAAATCATCCTTCATCACATTGGTATTTGCTTTGGCGATGACCGATTTTATTATTCCGTTAACAGGCGACTGGATCTCGTTCTGCATTTTCATGGCCTCCAGGATCAATACCGGCTCGCCACGCAGAACTGTTGATCCCTCCCGTACAAGCACATCAATGATCTTGCCGGGCATAGGGGCCCGCAGAGATTCCTGCTCTACTTTACCTTTCTTTGAGTTAAGCACCTTCATCCTCTGAAGGGAGAAAGGTGTCTCCACAGTAAAAGTGTAGCTGATATCATTAAAAAGTATTTCGTATTTATTCTGACGTGACCTGATTATCTCAACAGGATATTTTCGGTTTTTCCATAAAATGTATGTGCCGTGTTCTTCATCAGCCTTGAGCTGAACAACATACTCCCTCCTTCCGATCCTTATTTTATTTCTAAGGGGTAGGGAAAAGCTGAATTTTCTGTTTTCTGACGACAGAGCATAAAGCTTATTAATACGGAGTTTATCGTTCATCTTGATTAAATGGCTGATTTAAAATTGATTTATTCTTTTATTAAGAAGCCATGGACTCATCTCTTTTCCATTTTCGAAATCAACGGTGATGCTGCCCTCTTCAAGATTTTCTTCAACAAAAAGCTTAGTTGCCAGCCATGCGGCAAGCATCTCTTCATATTCACTGTTGAAATAATATTTGTCCAGGTCTTTTTCTATAAAAGAGGTAGTGAAATCACCATCCTGGAATTTCTGGTTACGGACCAGCATTCTGAAGAATGGCAAGGTGGTCTTTGTTCCTTTTATCCAGACTTTATCGAGTGCCATCTTGCAGTTTTTAATGGCATCTTTGCGATTCTTTCCGCTGACGATCAACTTGACGATCATTGAATCGTAGCTTGATACAATTGCAGATCCTGCCTGGATACCGGTATCGATCCGTATATTCGGGCCTGACGGCAGACTTAAATTTTCAATTTTTCCCGGATCGGGAGCAAATCCTGCCTGTACATTCTCTGCATTTATCCTGCATTCAATGGCCCAGCCTTTAGACTTTATATCCTCCTGCCTTATTCTCAGGGTTTCTCCATTGGCAATCCTTATCTGCTGTTCAATGAGATCAATACCTGTGATAATCTCGGTCACCGGATGCTCAACCTGAATCCTCGTATTCATCTCCATGAAATAGAAATTCCTGTCAGAATCAAGGAGAAACTCAACCGTACCTGCCGAGTAATAATTAACCGCCCCGGCTATCTGAACTGCCATCCTGCCCATTTTCTTTCTGAGGTCGCTGTCCAGTGCGCAGGAAGGCGCTTCCTCAAGCAGTTTCTGGTGTTTTCTCTGGATCGAACATTCCCTTTCCCCAAGGTGGATCACATTTCCTTTTGTGTCACCAAGTATCTGAAATTCAATGTGTTTTGGATTTTCAATATATTTCTCTATGAATACGGAAGGATCGTTAAAAGCTTTTTCAGCCTCCTTGCTGGCAATTATGAACATCCTTTCCATCTCTTCAGCCTTACGCACAATTCTCATACCCCTGCCACCACCGCCTGATGCAGCTTTGATTATTACAGGATATCCTATTTTATCAGCTATTTCAACAGCTTCCTCTTCATTGGAAATGTTCCCTTCGCTTCCCATTGCCATGGGTATGCCGTTTTTCATGGCCAGTCTCCGCGCAATCGTCTTGTTCCCCATTTTGTAAAGAGCATCAGGAGACGGACCTATAAATATTATCTTGTTATCCATACATTTCTGCGCAAAGTAGGCACTTTCGGCCAGGAATCCGTAACCCGGGTGAACAGCATTGGCTCCTGTTTCAAGAGCTATCGATATAAGCTTTTCAACATTTAGAAATACAGGTATTTCAGATACATCCTCACTGTCGTCATAGATCTCGTCAGCGAACGAAAGATACATTGCATTAGGCTCAACCGCCGTTTTGATTACCACTGTTCTGATCTTCATCAGGCGCGCAGTCTTCATGATCCGCATCGCGATCTCACCGCGGTTGGCTATTAGTATCTTTTTGATTTTCATAGGGATTATAAACTCTTTTATCTTAATGCCGTTGAGCCGTTGCGCCATTGTGCCATTGTGCCTTTATAACGGCATATTCCCATGTTTTCTTGACGGCACCTTTACCCATTTATTGCTCAGGGCATTAAAGGCGGAGATAATTTTCTTCCTTGTCACTGCAGGATCGATAACCTCATCAATATAACCAAGTTCATCAGCAATAAAGGGATTGGCTATTTTGTCACGGTATTTTTTCACTAGCTCTTTTTTCATCTCTGCAGGGTTTTTCGATTCAGCAAGCTCCTTCCGGTAGAGTATGGCAACTGCACCGTCAGGCCCCATAACTGCTATTTCTGCTGTCGGCCATGCAAAGCTAAAATCACCTCCGAGGCTCTTGCTGTTCATTACGATGAAAGCACCGCCATAAGCTTTTCTTAATATGACAGTTATTCGCGGGACAGTAGCTTCACTATAAGCAAACAGTAGTTTTGCTCCGTGCCTTATGATACCTGCATGTTCCTGGTTTGTACCGGGAAGAAATCCGGGTACGTCTTCAAAAGTGAGAATGGGGATATTGAAGGCATCACAGAACCGGATAAACCTGGCGCCTTTTGTTGATGAATCAATATCGAGAACACCTGCAAGCACTTTTGGCTGGTTTGCAACGACCCCTATTGTCTTTCCTTTCAACCTGGCAAATCCCGTTACCAGACTGGGCGCATATAACTCTGCTGTTTCAAATAAGCTGTTCCTGTCGACAACCAGTCGAATGACATCCTTTACGTCATAAGGTTTGTTAGGATCATCAGGTACGATGTCCCGAAGCTTTTTATTTACATCCGGAACAGACCCATCGTCAGCTACAACTGGCGGATTTTCAACGTTATTGGAAGGCAGGTACGAAAGAAATTTCTTTAATGCCAGTATAGTGTTTTCTTCATCGTCATAGATCATATGTGCGACACCGCTTTTTCGTGCATGTATTTCCGCACCGCCAAGCTGTTCGGATGTAACATCCTCATTAAGAACCTCTTTAACCACATTTGGACCAGTGACGAACATGTAACTGGTATGATTCACCATGAAGGTAAAATCCATCAGGGCAGGGGAGTAAACAGCGCCTCCGGCTGCAGGTCCCATTATCACGGATATCTGGGGTATGATACCTGAAGAATGAATGATATTATGAAAGATAGCGGCATAGCCGCTAAGGCTTGCCACCCCTTCCTGTATCCTTGCACCGCCGGAGTCCATCATTCCAACTATTGGTGAGCCCATTTTAAGGGCCATCTCCTGTATCTTTGCGATCTTCCGTGCATGCACAAATCCAAGCGATCCACCCATTATTGTAAAATCCTGAGCATAAGCGAAGACCAATCGCCCGTTGACTTTGCCATGGCCTACGATAACTCCATCACCGAAAGTTCTTTCAACTTTTCCGAATTCCACAGGCTGGTCGGCCGGGGTGACGAAAGCATCAATCTCTTCAAAAGTTCCTGAGTCGAAAAGCAGGCTGATCCGTTCGTGGGCAGTGAGCTTGCCTTTTGAATGCTGCTTCTCTGCCTGTTTGGGACTATATTGCTTTTTCAGAGCCTCCTGACGTGCAATAAAGGCTTTGTAACTTTTACCTGAAAGATCCATACCCAATTGTATTAATTTGAATA
>CAZLCF010000020.1:0-21270 GCA_964557905.1 uncultured Rikenellaceae bacterium
TCTTCATCATACAGGTATAGCTTTGCGTTTAAATAATGTTGATAAAAGAAAAACCATCAAAACAATAAATTTTCCTAAATTGTAGTTATATTTGATGTTTGGAAAAGCATTTTGTATAAAAATTATTATATTTGAATTTCTTAAACGCCATAAAATTAAAGGAGTTATGTATAAATTCAGAACATTATCGGTTATATTCTTAGCCTCACTCTTTCTGATATCCTGTAGTCTTTTCAGGGGGAAAGGAGGAGGCGATCCTAATGTCTCTTCAGCTACGGGATGGAATTATAATGATCCGGATAATGGCGGATTTGAGGTTACTCTTGAAGCCGAACAGCAGACCGGTCCCGGCCTGGTTCTCATAGAAGGCGGACGCTTTACGATGGGACAGGTACAGCAGGATGTATTGTTTGACTGGAACAATAAACCCAGGACTGTAACGGTATCGTCGTTCTATATGGATGAAACAGAAGTGAAGAATGTTGATTACCGGGAATATCTGTTCTGGCTAAGACGTGTTTATATTGATTACCCGGAAGTCTACAGGAGATCACTCCCAGACACACTCGTGTGGAGAAGCCCGATGGGTTTCAATGATCCCTATGTACAGTATTATTTCCGGCATCCGGCATATAATAATTATCCGGTTGTTGGTGTTAGCTGGCTGAAGGCAAATGATTATTGCCTCTGGAGAAGCGACAGGGTGAATGAGCAGCTTCTGATTGATGAAGGAGAATTAAATCCCGATCCTGAACAGAAAAACCAGAATAACTTCAATACTGAAGCATATCTGGCAGGACAATATGAAGGCGTTGTTAACCAGTTGAGGGAGAGTCTTAATCCTAATCAGACAGAACGCAGAACCAATTTTGAAGATGGTTTACTCCTTCCCACCTACAGGCTTCCAACTGAAGCAGAATGGGAATTTGCTGCATATGCGCTCAGGGGAAATACTTTTGAAGAAAGAATCTATGAGAGAAGAATATACCCGTGGGACGGTCATAATGTAAGAAATGCATCTACCAGGTCGCAGGGGGAAATGATGGCTAACTTTGTCCGTGGAAGGGGAGATATGATGGGTGTTGCTGGAAGTCTTAACGATAACGCAAGTATTACAAGCGAAGTTAAATCATACTGGCCGAATGACTATGGACTTTATTGCATGTCAGGCAATGTTAATGAATGGGTGCAGGATGTTTACCGTCCTCTTAATTCAGATGATGTAGACGGATTCAATCCCTTCAGAGGTAATGTATATACAGACCTCCGTCGTGATGCCAACGGTAATGTTGTTACAAAAGGCAATCTTGGAAGATTATATGTTGATACTGTAAAAGACGCTGATGTAGCAACCAGATATAATTATCAGAAAGGCGATTACAGGAATTTCAGAGATGGAGACATCCAATCAGCACTATTATCAGGTGCTGACTGGAATGTTGATGATGGCAAGAAAGCATCACTCAGGATGTATGCACAGGATATGGGTAAAGGCGGCGGATCATCCGACTTTGTGACTCTTATTAATGATAACGCCAGAGTCTATAAGGGCGGATCATGGAAAGACAGAGCCTACTGGCTTAATCCTTCAACAAGAAGGTTCCTCGACCAGGAAGAGTCACGCGATGATATCGGATTCAGATGCGCAATGATAAGGGTCGGAAGCCCATCAGGAATGTAAAAGAAATTGCTCCGTTAAATAGCCTCATTATGGTTGCATAATGAGGCATTTTTTTGAAAATATGAAAACAGAACAGCTTTATCATCTTTTCAGGGAATCATCAGGCGTATCCACCGATTCCCGGACAATAGGAAAGAACCAGATTTTCTTTGCTCTGTGGGGCGAAAAATTCAATGGTAACAAGTACGCTGCAGATGCATTGGAAAAAGGTGCTTCCTGGGCAGTTATTGATGATGAGGTATTTGAAACTGAAAAAACGATTCTTGTTGACGATTGCCTTATTGAGCTTCAGGCACTTGCCGCCCACCACAGGAAAGAAATGAATGCATCTGTTCTGGCGATTACCGGAACAAACGGAAAAACAACAACTAAAGAACTTGTTGCTGCAATATTATCAAAAAAAATCAAGGTTCATTCCACAAAGGGAAATCTGAACAACCAGATTGGTGTTCCGCTGACAATCCTGTCAGCACCCGAAGGCACAGAAATGATGGTAATTGAAATGGGAGCAAGCCATATCGGCGAAATCCGCACATTATGCTTGATAGCCAAACCCGATTACGGTATGATCACCAATGCAGGCACTGCACATATTGAGGGTTTCGGATCACTGGAAGGTGTATTGAAAGCCAAAACGGAACTCTATGAACACCTGAGGAAAGTAAATGGCATAGCACTTTATAATGATAAGGACCATATCCTTGCAGAGAAAATATTCAGACTCGTGAACAGAGCAGTGCCCTTTTCAGATCCGACAGGAGTTGGGCTCACTATTAATCATGTACCTTCTGATCTGAACCTTTGCCTTAATATAAAATATCAGCACAAGGAGTACAGGATAAACACCAGGCTTTTCGGACTTTTCAATATTGAGAATGTCAGGGCAGCAATTGCTACCGGATTATTCTTTGGTGTCGAAATGAATAACATAATTGAAGCAGTCGAAAGCTATGATCCTGGTAATAACAGATCACAGGTTATGGTAACAAAGGACAATACTCTTATATGTGATTCCTACAATGCAAATCCTTTAAGCATGAAGCTGGCCATTGAATCATTTTCAGCTGTCAAGGCAGAAAACAAGATCTGCATACTTGGCGATATGCTTGAACTGGGCGATAAAAGTGAAGAGGAACATAAGAAGATTCATAAAGTTCTGAGTGATAATAATTTGAAGAACGTATACCTGACAGGTCCAATATTCTGCAAAGTATCGGCAGGCTTCAGGTTCAAAACATTCCGTGATGTTGCGAGGCTTAAAGAATTTCTAAAGAGCAAACCTGTGAAAGGGAATCATATTCTGATAAAGGGATCACGCGGGATGGCCCTTGAGCAGATCTATGATCTGCTTTAAGATCATTATTCAGCTGCCTGGGCAGTTTCAGCAAAATTAATATCGATAAGCAACACTTCTGACCTGCTTCCGGATCTTACCCGCGGTCCCCACAATCCAAATCCCGACGATACAATAATCTGAGTGTTGCCTTTCCTTAGATATCCATAGCTTAATTCATACATCTTACGGGTAACGTAATTCAGGGGCCAGAACTGACCGTTGTGAGTATGTCCCGACAACTGAAGATCAATCCCGTTTTTTTCTGCCTCCTCAAGATTGAAAGGCTGGTGATCGAGAACGATCACCGGTCTGGAACGATCAATATCTTTCATCAGATCTGCAAGAGACATTCGCTCTTTTGCATAAAACCGGCGAGAATCCCTATCGAGCCTTCCTATCAGCTGAATGCCTCCGGGAAGGATCACAATTTCATCTTTTAAAACCCTGATCCCCTTACTTTCAATATAGGGTATGGTCCGTCCGCCACCACCTATGAATTCATGGTTCCCGGTTATCGCAAACAGACCGTCCTTAGTATGAGGGCCTGTAAAGTATTTAAGCAGATCACCCCTGAGAACCGGCCCCAGCTCTCCGTCTACAATATCTCCCAGGAGAAATACAACATCAGGACGGATCTGTTCAAGCATCCCGGATAATTTTTTCATGCTTCTTTTACGGATTATACTGCCAAGGTGAATGTCTGATACAGCTGCGATCCTCAAATTCTTCACGTCGCCTGCCGTTTTATTTACAGTTATATCATATTTTTTAACTACAGGTATTACAGCATTGATAAAACCGCCAAGGATAAGAACCACGGAAATTCCCGCAGTTATCAGGAATGCCCATTTCCTGTAATGCAGTATGTTATTGCTGCTGAGGATGCCGGGGATCCGTAAAATAAGAGCTGTTATATCCGAAAGGATCAGGAAGATAAATGCATATACCAAAAAAGCCATCCAGAATCCGCCGATTATGTTAAGGATATCGGTAACAACAGAGGAATGCCTCGATTCAAGTATTTTGGCAGCAATGAAAGTAACTGCGATTGCAATAAAAATTATTGTATAAAGTACTTTATTCTCCCGTGCCGGGGGAATAATATTATATCCCCTGATAAAAATATAGGCATTTCCGATAAAGTAAATGGTAAGTACAATTGACAGGAAAATTATCAGCTGGTAAGTCTTCATGAAAATAAGAATTTCGTTTTTAGTTCCCGGAAAGTTCTGGTCCTTTTAATATAAAACTCAAAAACGATACTCTTGTTCAATATCATCCCTGCCTCTTTTTTAGTGCAGAGTTCTTTAACGATCTTTCTTTTTTCCCTGAGCTGATCCAGGTTCCTGTAAAAATCGATATGAGCTTTCCATACTGACCTGACGCTTCTGAACTGTCCCTTTAGCAGGAAGAACACGGCAGCAATTCCATCAAGGACCCTCCTGATAAAAAGGATCCTTATATGGCTTTTGTCGGGCAGGTTTTTATATAAGAGAAAGAGGCTGTTACGGAAGTTAAGGTATGTTTTGAACGGTGAATCATACGGAAGTGCCCCTCCTCCGACATGATATACTGCTGAATGAGGGATACATGACACGCGGTAACCTGCTTTATGAAAACGCCAGCAAAGATCAATTTCCTCCATATGGGCAAAGAAGTCAGGATCAAATCCCTTACACTTTTTCCATGCATCGGCGCGAACTGCCATGCATGCCCCCGTTGACCAGAAAATATCGGCACTGGTATCATATTGTCCGGTATCCTTTTCAATATAAGTAAGGATACGTCCCCTGCATAGCGGATAACCGTATTTGTCAATAAATCCGCCAGCCGCACCGGCATATTCAAAATGATCCCTTTTATGATAAGAGAGTATCTTAGGCTGGCAGGAGGCAACATCCGGATTATTATCCAGATGACTTATAAGAGGTTTAAGCCACCCTTCAGTGACTTCAATATCAGAATTAAGCAGAACAAAATACTGTGCGTCAATCTGGTCAAGAGCAAGGTTATATCCTCCTGCAAATCCATGGTTCTTTCCAAGCCTGATAATCTTTACATCCCTATGGCTGGAGGAAATCCAGTCAGCAGAACCATCAGTTGAGCCATTGTCAGCCACATATAAGATCGTTTCATCATTAATGGTAAGATTGATGACTTTATCAAGGAACATCTTAAGGTATTCAATGCCGTTCCAGTTCAATATCACTACTGCCGTTTTAACCATCCGGATGTTCCCTTTTATGTTTCCATCTGCGGTGACTCCAGAGCCAGAATTCAGGTTTCTCACAGATTATTTCCTCGAGTCTTTTTACGTGTGTTTCTGTGATAAGCTGTTCAGGAAGACCTGATGGATGTTCAAAAAGGAGCTCTGCAGTGAAGTCATAATACCCTCTTCTTATTTTCTGGATATTAAGAAAAACTATCGCCATATCATATTTGATGGCAATTTTTTCAGCACCCAGGTAGACAGGTGTATCCTGGTTCAGGAAATTTGTCCAGAATTTTATTTCTCCCCTAGAGGGTGTCTGGTCTGTCATAAATCCATACAATGCCCGTCTGTTGTTCTTCCGGTTCTTAATGACTTCCCTTATTACATTCGACATGGCGGTGGGATCACAATCGTTTATCAGCCTCAGATTAAGCATGAACCGGTCAAAATATTTGTTCTTTAAAGGTTTGTAAATCGGGACATTCCTTAGTTTAGTATACACCGGAAGTATGTTGAGCCATTCCCAGTTTCCGTAATGTCCGAGTACGACCACTACATCACGGCCTTCATCATAAAACCTGTTAAGCAGTTCCGGATTGGTAAGATGCATCCGTTTTAGTTGTTGTTCACTGCTAATATGAATGAGCTTGAGAGTTTCAACGAGCAGGTCGCAAAGATGATGGTAATATTTCTTTTCAATAGCGATACGTTCCTTTTCACTTTTTTCCGGGAAGGCATTTTTAAGGTTTGCTGCCACTACTTTACGGCGGTAGCCGGGGGAATAATACATAACGGGAAAAAGAAGATCGGAGAAGATGTACAGGATCCTCAGGGGTAAAAGGGTAATGATCCAGTTTATACTATAAAAAATATAAAATCCTAATGCTCCCATTCCGGAACGGAATTTAACGGTGCATAAATTTACTTACATTTTTCAGAAATTCAGGAAAAACGAGATTATTGGCAGCAACTATCTCATCGCCGGAAATATTCTTTTCATTTCCTGAAAAATCGCTGACACGGCCACCGGCTTCCCTTACAAGAAGAATACCAGCGGCAATATCCCAGGGATTAAGCCCGTATTCATAGAATGCCTCAAATCTCCCGCAGGCAACGTAGGCAAGATCAATAGAGGCAGATCCAAGTCTCCTGATCCCATGTGTGGTCTTGCAGAAATGTGTCAGGCTGTTCATGAAATTCCCGAGGCGGTTGAAATCACTATACGGAAAACCTGTAGCTATGAGACTGTCTGAAAGAGTATGGGCAGCAGAGACACGCACAGGCTTGTTGTTAAGCCAGGCACCGCCATCTTTCCAGGCGGTGAAAATTTCATTTCCCCCCGCTTCATATACCACACCGGCTACTATCTCATTAGCTTCCATCAGGGCAACACTTATGGCAAAAGGATGCAATCCATGCAGGAAATTGGTTGTACCGTCAAGCGGATCAATCACCCAGCAATAGCTTAAACCTTTTTTTGTGGAGGTGCCTTCTTCAGCTATGAAACCGGCTTCGGGCAGGATGGTCCCCAATTTTTCGACAAGCATTTTTTCTGAACCCTTGTCGACATAACTTACAAAGTTGTTTAATCCTTTGCTTTCAGTCATGCCGATATCAAACCCTGACGATTCGATCCGTATAAATTTACCTGTCTCACGGACCGCCTTTACTATCTCCTTGCAAATACTCTTATAATTAACCATTTATCAGTCAATTAATTCGACATTCATTTTACCTGAAGGCGATATGCCTTTCAGTTTCACTTTCTTTATTTGCCCTGCAAGTTTAGCCTGCCATGGATATTCAACCCTGAGATAATTCCCGGTAAAGCCTGTGATCATCCCGCTGCTGCGGGTTTTTTCAAAAAGCACTTCAGCAGTATGACCGGCATTCAGTCTCATAAACCCGAGATGTTTTGATTCAGACAGTGAAATGAGCTTTTTACTTCTTTTTTCTTTTTCCTGATGACCCACCTTCCCGGGAAGATCCCATGCAACTGTTCCCGGTCTTTCTGAAAAAGTGAATACATGCAGATATGACAGAGGAAGCTTATCAATAAAGGAATAAGTTTCTTCAAAATCAGCCTCTTGTTCTCCGGGGAAACCAACTATTACATCGGCTCCGATACCGGCAAGGGGGATAAGCTTTTTAATCATTTTTACCTTGTCAGCAAATACCTCTTTTTTGTATCTTCTTCTCATAAGTCCGAGGATCCTGTCACATCCGCTTTGAAGAGGTATATGAAAATGCGGAAGTATTTTTTTGTTCAGGCATGTCAGCTCAAGTAACTCATCTGTCAGGAGGTTCGGCTCAATGGATGATATCCTGTATCTTTCTATACCGGGTATTTTGACCAGTTCTTTAATAAGCTCCGTAAACGATTCGTTTGTAGACTTTCCGAAGTCGCCGATATTCACCCCGGTAAGTACAATTTCCTTTACCCCCTGTTGTGCGATGCTGACAGCTTCGCTGGTTAGTGATGCAATATCTGCATTTTTGCTGGGGCCTCTTGCCAGGGGTACAGTGCAGTAGGAACAACCGTAATCACATCCGTCCTGAACCTTCAGAAATGACCGGGTCCTGTCGCCTGCTGACCAGGAAGATTTGAATCTGTCGGAAGCTGAGATAGCGCAGGAATGAACCTCTGTTTTCTTTCTTTTTTCAATCCCGGAAATATAACCGGCAATGTCAAACTTTTCATTGATCCCGAGGACGAGATCCACTCCGGGGATTGATGATATCTCCTGCGGTTTGAGCTGGGCATAGCAACCGACAACTGCAATAAAGGCATCGGGCGAATTATGAATGAATCTCTTTATTGCCTGGCGGCATTTCTTATCTGCGGCATCAGTTACAGAGCATGTATTGATGACACATATGTCGGCTTTTTGCCCGGCAGGGACCTTTTTGAATTGCTCTTCAGGAAATAACCTTGATATTGTTGACGTCTCAGCAAAATTAAGTTTGCAGCCAAGAGTATGAAATGCCACCTTTTTTCTTGCCAGGTTTTTCATGCCCGATCCTGCAAACTTATTTCTTAAGTTTTGTTAAAAATACATTTTTGAATTCGATGTCTTTACCTTCGCTCTGCAGGCATATATAGCCTTTATTAATAGTAATGCCAGTTGCTTTGTTCTGGAGCACCCCGTTTACATATACTTCAATGGTATTGGCTTTGCAGGCTATCTCCATAATATTCCATTCACCCACAGGTCTTTCAGAGGAGGCCGCGAACTTCTTTAACACTCTTTTCGATTTATCGGTACGTTCATTCATGTCAGCGCCACCCACGCAGATAAAATCCCCTGCATTTCCCGCTGCAAGCTGGCATTCAAAACACTTCGGCCATATGGTGTCAGGCAGCTGGGCATGGATAAAGATCCCGCTGTTTGTCGCCTCAACCGGCCAGCGATATTCTGCGTGGAGGAGATAATCAGAATATGAGTCTTTAGTACGCATATAACCGAATGGATTTCCTGAGATATGAATAACGCCATCCTGAACGGTAAATACACTGGATGGATCGGCTGAAGGATCCTTAATGTTGAAAGCCCAGTTGCTGAGATCGACACCGTTAAAAAGCTGGGTCTTAGGTTCTTTTTTTGTTTTTGCTTTTACAGATTTTGGCTGGGCAGATGAAGTGAATGAAAGCCCTGTCAGGATGAGCATCAGAATAATAAATGCTGAATACTTTTTGATTTTCATGGTTGAGAGGTGTTTAATTATTTGGTCAATTGCTATAATAATTTACTGGCGAGTTCTGCAAGGAAGCTGCGTTCTCCCTTAACAAGGTTGACATGTGCAAAGATATCCTGGCTCTTCATTTTATCCGATAGATAGCTAAGTCCATTTGATGCCGTGTCCAGATATGGGGAATCAATCTGTTCAATATCTCCCGTGAACACCATCTTGGTACCTTCACCTGCCCGTGTGATGATGGTTTTTATTTCATGCGGGGTAAGATTCTGTGCTTCATCGACAATGAAAAATATGCTTGACAGACTTCTTCCTCTGATATAGGCAAGAGGGGTTATTACCAGTTTTTCTTCTTTCACCATATCATTAATACGGAGGAATTCCGGACTCTGATGGCTGAACTTATGTTTGATGACTGTAAGATTATCATACAGTGGCTGCACATATGGATCCATTTTCTCCTTAAGATCACCGGGAAGGAATCCAAGGTCCCGGTTAGCCAAAGGAACAATGGGCCTGGCAAGAAAGATCTGCTTATATCTTTTATGCTGAGCCAGTGCGGCGGCAAGGGCAAGCAGTGTTTTGCCGGTTCCAGCCTTCCCGGTCAGTGAAACAAGCTGAATATCGGGATTAGCCAGGGCTTCCAATGCAAATGTCTGTTCAGCATTCCTTGGATCAATGCCGTATGTGGTTTGTTTTATTACTCTGTTAAGAAGCTTATTTACAGGATTATAGTGAGCAAGGGCACTTGCTCCGTTATTTTTCATGATAAAGAACCGATGCCCTTTCAGCTCGGGATCAAGATTGAAATCATTCGCACTTACTCCCTCTGGAAGCTCATAGAGCTTGCTTATCAATCCCTGGTTAACTCCTTCAAGGATTTTTATTCCCTTATAAAGGTCATCAATGTTTGCAACTTTGTCATTCTGGTAATCCTGTGCAATGATACCCAGCGATTTAGCCTTCATTCTAAGGTTTATGTCCTTGGTTATCAGAACAACAGTCTTGTTTTTGTTGGCATTGCAGACATATTCTGCAATTGCCAGTATCCTGTGGTCGGATGTTCTTTCAGGGAATGACTGGTTTACCTTCTCCGAAAAGTCCCTTCCGGTTTCGATGTGGAGGTTGCCAAGGTTTTCTCCCAGAGGAATATTGGCTGTAAGCAACATATCTCCCGATAATTTGTCAAGTTCCCTGGTAAACTCCCTGGCATGAAAATTTATAAGATCATTCCCCCTTTTAAATTTGTCAAGCTCCTCAAGAACCACAATGGGAATAATCACATCATTCTCCTCGAAATTATAAATGCATTTATAATCATGAAGAAGTACGTTTGTATCAATTATAAAAAGTTTCTTATTTAATTTCTTTACCATACTCAAGTTATTTATAATCAACAAAATAAGGATGAACTGCTCATACTGTCTCCGATTTGCAAAAATAACTAAAATATGGTATTAATTGGTAAGCATGTTGAAAGTATGTTAATTTGTATTATGACTTATCATCAGACAATAGATTTTCTTTATTCCCAGCTCCCTGCTTACCACCGGATAGGTAAAGCTGCTTATAAAGATAATCTAAATAATACTCAGGCACTTGATATATACTTTGGCCATCCTCATACCAGGTACAGAACGATACATATTGCCGGGACAAACGGAAAGGGATCTGTATCTCATATGATCGCATCAGTCCTTCAGGAAGCAGGCTACAGGACAGGGCTTTATACGTCTCCTCACCTTAAGGATTTCAGGGAGAGGATAAAGGTGAACGGCGAAATGATACCAAAAAGAGAGGTCACAGCTTTTATCAAAAAACATCACAAGATCATTAAGTCAGTTAATCCTTCTTTTTTTGAGATGACAGTTGCAATGGCATATGATTATTTTGACAGGGCCAATGCTGATGTGGCTGTTATTGAAACAGGCCTTGGAGGCAGGCTCGATTCCACAAACATCATAAATCCCGTAATTTCGGTAATTACCAATATCGGGCATGATCACATGGACCTTCTGGGTGACACGCTGAATAAAGTCGCTTCTGAGAAGGCAGGAATAATTAAGAAGAATATTCCTGTTATCATTGGCGAGACACAGCAGGGGACAGAAGATGTTTTTATTTCACAGGCAGTCAAACAGGAATCTGAAATTTATTTTGCCGACAGAAATTTCAGATGTAGCCTGGATAATGCTTTAAATGCTGAAGGGGAACGACATTTTATAATCGATGATCTGAGCGATAACAGGATAATCTCAGGAATTATCCCGCTGGGAGGTGATTATCAGGTTATGAACCTGCAGACACTGTTCCAGGTATTTAAAATCCTTAAGCGTTTCTTTGATCTTTCAGAAAATAATTTATTAAACGGAATAAGAAATGTGGTGATCAATACAGGTCTGAAAGGACGCTGGCAGATACTGAATCATAAACCTCTTACAGTTTGTGACACAGGGCATAATAAGGAAGGACTGGAAATTGTTCTGCGTCAAATTAAAAACATTCCGAAAACGCGATTGCATATAGTTATAGGCTTTGTAAGCGATAAGGATACCAGGTCAATATTGCCTCTCTTTCCCACTGATGCAAAATATTATTTTACCAGGGCTTCTGTCCCCAGAGCTCTTGACGAAAAAATCCTTCAATCCAGGGCTTCTGAATTTGGCCTTGCCGGTAACAGCTATCATGATGTGAATAAGGCACTTAAGGCTGCAAAGAGGATGGCTTCTGAGACGGATATGATATTTATTGGCGGCAGTACATTTGTCGTGGCTGAGGTAATTTAATTTTTGTATTTTTATTCATACAAATAGTACTCCTATGAAAAAAGCAGTTGTCGTTTCCATGTTCCTGATGTTTCTTTTGCCGCTTGCAGCTCAGACTGAGAAGAAAATAGTGATTCTTCATACCAACGATCTGCATTCACGGCTCACAGGCTATGCGCCTGAATCTGCATATTCTCCCCTTACGATAAACGATGATAAGACTGTTGGAGGATTTGCCAGGATTGCATCTGTCCTGAACGATGAAAAAAACAAAAACAATGGGATCACACTGATTCTTGATGCCGGTGATTTTCTGATGGGGACACTGTTCCAGGGGCTCGAGACAAAAACCGGGTTTCAGCTGCGCCTGATGAAAACAATGGGCTATGATGCCGTTTGTATCGGGAATCATGAATTCGATTATGGATCTGAAAGACTTGCAGATATTCTGAGTTCAGCTGCCAAGGGAGGAGCTATACCGCCTGTCCTGTTAAGTAATGCTGTTTTTGATGAGAAGGATCCCGGTGACGATGCCTTTGAAAAGATGTTCAGCTCTGATATTGTCGTCAGAAAGTATATATTAGAACGTGACGGTCTGAAAATAGGTCTCTTTTCACTGCTGGGCAAAGTGGCTGATGACAATGCTGCATTTGCGCCTCCCGTTACTTTCTCAAAACAGGCTGCTGCTGCAAAGAAAATGGTTAAAGAGCTTCAGGAAGAAAAGTGTAATATAATAATCTGCCTGTCACATTCAGGTGTATCTCTCGACGAAACCGGAAACTGGGCTGGTGAAGATTTTGAGCTTGCAGAAAAAATAAAAGGTATCAATGTTATTATAAGCGGACATACACATACAAAGCTTGATAAACCGATCATTGTCAATGGGATACAGGTTGTTCAGTCAGGTGAATACGGACAATTTGTTGGTAAATTATCACTGACATATAATAACGGTAATGTGAGCTTTGACGATTATTCACTTATTCCGGTTGATGACAGGATCCTCGGAGATGCGTCGGTTCACAAGCTTATTGAGGATCAGAAAAAAATGATCACGAAAGAAATACTTGATCCGCTTGGAATGGAATATGACAGGAGAATTGTAGAATCAGATTTCCTCCTTGAATGCAATGAGATGGGCGATATAAAAGGAAGCAACCTTGGGCCGCTGGTTGCCGATGCCATTCACAGCTACATCAACGGCCATTCAAAAACCGGCACGGATATCAGCATGGTTGCCGTCGGGGTTATACGCGATAAAATTGTACCTGGTTTTCAATCAGCTCCGGATATTTTCAGGATCATGTCCATGGGACAGGGAAAGGATGGTGTGCCGGGGTATCCGCTGGCAAGATTATTCGTGACCGGGAAGGAGCTTAAAAGCATTCTGGAGATACTTCAGGTTGCTTATAAATCGACCCCTGCCAATTATTGTTATTATTCGGGATTGAAAGCTGAATTTGATCCCGGCAAAGGGATGCTGAAGAAGATCAGAAAAATTGATATTGTTTCTCCTGAGGGCAGTGTTACCAGTGTTGATTTCTCGAAGAAAAATAAGACGCTGTATTCCATAACGGCCAACTCTTATATGCTTGAGTTTGTTGGCATTATAAAGAAAATGAGCTTCGGGCTTATCAATGTTGTACCAAAGGATGCAAAAGGCAATCCGATAACTGATATGAAAACTGCCGTGATAGATCTTGATGAGAACAAGGAAGGATTGCAAGAGGGAAAAGAGTGGATCGCCATTATGGAATACCTGACATCAATGAAAGACACAAACGGGGACGGGATACCCGATATAGACAATAAATACAGGGAAGCAATTCAGACTTTTTTCAATGTCAGTACTCCCTGAGCTTAAACTTTCCGGTTACTCTTTTACCACTTGCTGAAAGGATTATCAACCACAAGCCTTGTCTTTTTGTTTGCTACTGTCAATCCGATCCGGAAGACTGTTTCCGTGATCAGCTCCATTTTTTTGAAATCGATTTTTTCAACCACATCTCCCGTGGTGTGATAATCGGCATGAAGCCCTGAAGTAAAGAACAGCACAGGTATATCATGCTTCACAAAATTATAATGATCGCTTCTGGCAAACAGCTGAAGGGGATGCTTCCTTCCGCTAAGGCTGTAATCGAAATCAAGAATAGTCTCTTTATCAATTCCATCAGTGATTGCCATAAGTTCTGAACTCTGATTCCCTGAGATAATAAAGACTTCATTAGGTCCTGTCATCGGTGTCTCTGAGGTTGAATCAGCCAATTCCCTGATACGGCCTATCATATCCAGATTCAGATCAACGACCGTTTTTTCGAGGGGTACCAGCGGATTGTCGACATACGATTGAGAACCGTAAAGGCCTATTTCTTCTCCGGAAACCCACAGAAACATAACTGACCGGAGGGGTTTCTTATCGAGGCTCTGAAATGCTTCAGCAATTGACAGGAGTGCAGCACAACCGGTAGCATCATCATCAGCACCTTCATTTATCATGCCTCCTGATTCCCCTATATGATCGGCATGAGCTGAAAAAATGACATATTCATTTTTGAGTTCCGGATCGCTTCCCTCAATGCAAGCAGCAACATTGTTAAGTATTATTTCCTCGCTTTTGACCGCTTCAGTTAACATAAGCCTTTTGCCTTTAATTTCGAATGACAGAGGTTTCAGGCTTGAATCAATTTTATTCTGAAGTTCTTCAAGAGTATGGCCTGATCCTTTCAGTAATTCGTCAGCCACTGATCTGTGGACAAAAAGAATTTTAGGCATTCCGGGCAATTCAAAAACCCTGGGCTTTTGGCCCTTAAGGCTTTTTGTTGAATTCAGTTCTCCGGCATAACCGGGATTCTTTTCTTCAAGTGATTCAGCACCCGATTTTGGGTCCATAACAAAAAGAACTGCCTTTGCTTTGGAAAAAAGCATATAAGTCAATTTGACCTGAATGCTCATGAATGAGGCCCACCGGGTGCCTTCAAACAGGAATTTTTTCCCGTCCTCCGAGGAAGGAGCCCTGTTCATAACCAGAAGGATCTTGCCTTCCGGTTTAATATTCTCAAAATCATTATACCCGTACTTGTCCAATTTTAAGCCATAACCAGCAAATACCACCTCTCCATCCAGGCTGAATTCAGAAGGTCCGGTCGGAACCAGCTGATAAACAGGCTTCTTTATTGTAACAGTATCATTCTCTTTTGAAATCACCTGTATTGTGGTCTTATCAAGATCTATAGAATTCTTAATAATGGTATAGGACTGATAATAGCTTGTACCATTTGCCGGTTTAAGGTCTAATAATCTGGCCTGTGAAACGATATATTGCTGAGCCAGTTCCAGACCAGGTTCTCCGTTCGGCCTTCCCTTCAGATAGGGAGAGGAAAGAAAGGTAACATAACTTTCAAGATCATCTGAAGTGATCACATCAGCAGGGGATGATTTTTTCTGTGCTGAGGCAGAATTTATTATTGATATAAATAATGTAATGATTATCAGCAGGATCATTTTATTTCTCATTTTAAATAATTGCTAGTTTCTAAAAAGAACACTAAAGGTAGAAAAGTTTTCTGATTCGACTCCTGCAAGTCAGATGTTAAAGCATTATTAAGGTCAATTTATCAAACACATCACATAATAATATTGATCTGAAGCAGAATTTTTTAAATTTGCGGACTAATTAAGTTTCAAAATGGAGGTCAGTATATTCTTCTGGATCGGTTTTCATCTTATTATTTTCCTGATGCTCGCTATTGACCTGGGAATTTTCAATAAAAAAACGCATAAGGTACCTGTAAAAGAAGCACTTATCTGGACTTCAGTCTGGATAACACTGGCCCTCCTCTTCAGCTTATTTATCCTGCATGAATTCGGAAAGACAAGAACTCTTGAATTCCTTACAGGTTATGTAATTGAATATTCTTTAAGTGTCGATAATATTTTTGTCTTCATTCTTATCTTCTCTTATTTTGCCGTACAGGATGAGTATCAGCACAGGATACTTTTCTGGGGAATAATAGGCGCACTGGTAATGAGAGGGATATTTATCTTCGCTGGTGTGGCTCTGATACACAAGTTCCACTGGATAGTAATTATATTCGGAGGATTCCTAGTGTTTACAGGTATTAAGATGCTGTTACAGAAAGAGATGCATGCCGATCCCGGAAATAATCCGTTATTAAGATTTTTCAGAAAATTTTTACCGGTAACTAATGAATTACATGACGGGAAACTGTTTGTAAGGAAAAACCACAGATCCTATGCCACTCCTCTATTCCTGGTTCTTCTGGTAATTGAATCATCGGACGTAATTTTTGCCGTTGATTCCATTCCGGCTGTTCTTGCCATCAGCCAGGAGACTTTCATTGTTTATACCTCAAACATATTCGCCATTCTTGGCCTGAGATCACTTTATTTTGCAATTGCCGGCATTATGAGATATTTCCGGTTCCTGAAGATAGGGCTGTCATTTATCCTGACATTTGTAGGACTGAAGATGCTGGCTTCATTTTTCAATATTGAGATCCCGATCCTGGTTTCCCTTACCGTAATTATTTCTATCCTGCTCATATCTATATTAACATCGGTTATAGTTAAAAAGAAATAATTTTTCTTAACTATCAACCGGACAGAAGTTTATTATTGGCAGGAAAGTATTAATTTTACAATTTCTGTTTTAGTTTAAAGAGCACAATAATGAACTCTAAGATACAGAAGCCTGCTACTCCATGGCCGCTTATTGTTCTTTTTATTGTCCTTTCGACAAGTGCAATCGTAACGGGCTATTTTTATTACATAAGCATTGAAAAGAACCTGTTGAGTGATACTCTGGAGCAGCTTTCTGCCATTGCTGACCTCAAGGTCAGACAGATTATCCAGTGGCGCCAGGAGCGGATAGCAGATGGTATTTATTTAAGCGGAAACTCACCTCACATACGGCAATTCTCGCGGCTCCTGACTGAGCAAAATAACAAGCTGGTGAGAGCCGATCTCCTCCGTAGCCTTAAATCGTATATTGAAAATTATGATTACAGAAATGCTCTTTTTATTGACAGGAATACTAATGTAAGATTGTTTTATCCCGATCAGGATACAATAATAGGTGATTATCTTAAATCTCTGTTGCCTGATATAATAAGTAAAGGGAAGGTGGTTTTAACCGATATCCACCAGACTGGGAAAGTGAGCTTTACTCAAATTGATCTTCTGGTGCCATTAAAGGGTCCTGAGATGAATGATACTACTGTCTTTGGCATCGTGGTGTTGAGAATTGATCCTGAAAAAGTTCTTTATCCCATTTTTCAGTCGTGGCCAATAACCAGCAAGACTGCAGAAGCTCTTTTGTTTCATATCGAAGGTGATGAAGTGGTATACCTTAATCCACTTAAGCAGGCAAAAGATGCAAAAATGGGTTTAAGAAAACCAATTACAGAGGAAAAGCTCCCGGCGGTAATGGCTATTAATGGGATATGGGAGACCACAGACGGAATTGATTACAGGGGAAACCCTGTAATTGCTGCTATGAAAAAGATCCCGGGATCACCATGGTACCTGGTTGCAAAGATACACCGTGAAGAAATTTACGCATCGCTCAATACACGGATCGGACAGGTAATAATCATTATCGTCCTGTTTATTCTGACCTCAGGTTTCTTCCTGGGATTCCTCTGGTGGAACCAACGTGTCAGGTTTTACAGGGGAAAATATGAAACTGAGCTTGAACATATGGCCCTTGTCAAACACTTCGATTATATCCTGAAATATGCTAATGATATTATTCTGCTTTGTGATAAGGATTTTGTGATCATAGAGGCAAATGACAAGGCAATTGAAACATATCAGTATGAACGTAATGAGCTTATCGGAAAGAATATAAATCAATTACATTCATCTAATTCTCTTGGACGTTTCGGACATGATTATAAAATTCTTGGTGATTCCGGTCATTTAACATATGAGACGATCCATAAACGGAAAGACGGAACTAATTTTCCAATTGAGATCAGTGCACGAAGAGTCGATATTGAAGGTGTCCAGTACTACCAGTCGATAGGCCGCGATATTACTGAAAGAAAACATGCAGAGGAGATCCTCAGGGATAGCGAGGACAGATTCCGTAAAATCTTTGAGGAGAGCCCTTTCAGTATGGTGATGACGGGGAAAGATATGGGCATCACAAAGGCAAACTCAGCTTTTTGTACAATGCTTGGATATACCGAAGAAGAACTTCTGGGAATGACTTTCAGAGACTTCACTCATCCTGATCATATAAGCCATGATGATGTCTCCCTGTTGCGCCTGGTTGCTAAGGATATACCGGTCTACCATACTGAAAAGCGATACATCAGACACGATGGTTCTGTCATCTGGGGCTCGACGACGGTAAATCTGATCCGTAACAAAAAGGGGGAATTTCAATTTTCCCTGGCAATGATTGAAGATATAACAACCAGAAAAACAGCCAGGGCAGAACTTGATAAATCATTTTCTCTCCTTAAGGCAACGCTCGAATCTACAGCAGATGGTATACTAGTTGTCGATACGGAAGGGAGAATTGTTCAGTATAATCAGAAGTTTGCTGAGATGTGGAATATTCCTGAGGAAGTGCTTAAATTATATGAAGATAATGCGGCAATAAATTACGTTCTTGATCAATTAAAGTTTCCCGATGCTTTTGTCAATAAAGTAAAACACCTGTATTCCCATCCTGAAGCTGTAACCCATGATATGATCGAATTTAAAGACGGAAGAATATTTGACCGTTATTCCCAGCCGCAAAAAATAGGGGGTAAATCAGTAGGGCGTGTCTGGAGCTTCAGAGATATAACCGAGCGCAAAAAGACTGAAGCAGACCTGATTGCAGCCAAAGAAAAAGCAGAGGAAAGCGACAGGCTTAAAACCGCATTCCTTCATAATGTATCTCATGAGATAAGAACTCCAATGAATGCCATTTTAGGATTTTCTTCGCTTCTGAACGAGACAGGCATCACCGAGGATGACCAGAAACAATTTGTTGATGTGATCTTTCAAAGCAGCAATCAGCTCCTGTCAATAATCAATGATATAGTTGATCTGGCAAGTATTGAAAGCGGCCAGGTTAAACTTAATATAAAAGAAGTTAACCTGAATTACGAACTGAGAAAATTAAGTGAACAATTCAGCTATAAACAAAAACATCTAAATATAACTTTAAGCCTGAAAACCCCGCTGACTGACAGGGAGGCTAATATAATGACTGATGGCACCAAATTAATCCAGATTCTTTCAAACCTGATAAACAACGCTTTCAAGTTTACAAAGAAAGGTAAGATAAGCTATGGCTACACGCTGAAAGATGATTTTCTGGAGTTCTTTGTAAAGGACAGCGGTGTGGGTATTCAACCGGAGAATCAGGCAAAAGTATTCGATAGATTTTATCAGGTCGATAGCGCAGTTTCAAGACAATATTCAGGTACGGGACTGGGCCTTTCAATCTGTAAAGCCTATACGGAATTGCTTGGAGGAAATATATGGCTCTCTTCTGTACCTGGAGAAGGGAGTCTCTTTAACTTCACTTTACCATATAAGAGAAAAACAATCAATTCTCCCCGTAAATGAAGCATATTTTACTGCTGGCATAAGAAAGAAAGCAACTTATTTTAGGACGGATCACTGAATTAAAAAAGAGGATGTCAGTCAAAGACACCCTCTTTTATTTTGTTACCCGTGAGGATAAATCCTTCTACATAAGGATCTGTCTGGCATATTTTACACAGGTCTTAACCTCCTTTACAGCATTTGACCAAGGCTTGACATCATACTCCATTTCAATATCACAGTTGATCGGCCACTTGTTTTTCTGGATCAGCAGCAGAATATCCTCAATCGGGACTTCGCCCTGTCCCCAAACCTGGTTCTCGTTGGACGGATTGGTGTTCGGACCGGTCTTATCCTTGAGATGGATACTGAAGATTCGATCGTGATACTTTTCGATTATCGTATTCGGATGTATGCCTGTTGAACCGTAAAAATGTCCTGCGTCAAAATTCAGCATTACTGCAGGTGAAACAGCAAGGAAAGGATCATAGCTGAAGCCGGGTGTTTCAAACTGCATATGGTTGTGAAAGATTGCATACATTCCGTGTTTTTCGGCAATAGGTCCCAGCTTTTTTACTTCTTCTTCTCCGATCTCTTCACTTACACCTTTGGCCCCCAAAGCTTTAGCAGCCTTGAATGCATAATCAATCTCCTCGTCTGAGCATCGTGCAGGTGAAAATTTAACAATAGGAATACTGATGCCGGCGTCGTTAAACATCTTATGTACCTCTTCGAATTTTGACATGGGAACAGACAGACGCCATTCTTTGAGCTCCTGGTTGAATTTGTCTATTTCGGCCTGTTGTTCAGGTGTCGGTTCAAATTTTCGCTGGAAACCTCCGGAGGGTGGGCCACCGGCAGGAGGGGCACCAAACATACCCATCATTGGATTTTTTGGTGCACCGAGGAATTCCTCAACATCATTACTCATTAATTCTATTGAACTGATGCCCGCTTCCTTACAATAGTTAATTATGTTTTCAACACCGCCCGGCATACTGCGCCAGCTGTATGTAATGGCTCCTATCTGAACTCCTCCAAATTTGGAGTTTAGAACCTTTCCATCATCAGTTCCGGCAGTACTTTTACAGGAGTGGATAAGAGGCATAATAAGCAATGCTGCAATGATTATTCTGCTGCCACGGAAAATCAGTCCGGTCAGCTTTCCTTTTGACTTGTTTTTCTTTTTCATAAGTTGGTTTAATTATTTATTTAATAATTATCTGATATTATAGTGTCCAGCCTTTGCGGTATTCATATTGAAAGTGGCTGTCAGCCGCAGGAAGATTGGTGATCTTCATATTAGCAGCATCATACTCAAGGGTGATGTCATCCCTCTGGTGCAAAACAGCAATATTAGTCAGCAGCATAATCTCCGTTACTTTGGCAGCGATTGAAAAATCGTTACATGATTTTTTGCCATTCTTGATAGCATCGATCCAGTCCTCGAAGATACTACCGGTACGCGGAATCCATGGATCCGGACCTTTAAATTCTTTGTCTGCAGGAATAAGTTCAGGCATTGCGCCATGGCTGCCATGGATAATGATACCTTTATCTCCGTAGTATGTAGCGTCTCTCATTGAACGGCCTGCTTCGAGTTCTTCAGGACGAGGAGGTCTTAAGCCTCCGTCGCACCAGGTAACTTTCACAGGAGGCATATAGCCGCGGGCAGGGAATTCATAAGTAACCAGCTCACACAGAGGCATATAATCAGTACTGTATGGTGAACTTGTTGCCTGGATCTTTGTCGGCATGCCAAGATTAAGGGCCCATATAGGGGCATCAAAAATGTGGGCTCCCATATCGCCCATGGCTCCTGTTCCATAATCCCATAATCCTCTCCAGTTGAAATGAAATGCTTCCGGATTATAGGGTTTTTCAGGTGCCGGACCCAGCCATACATCATAGTTCACGTTTTTCGGAGGGGTTATTCCTGCCGGGCGTTTCAGATCGCCCTGGGGCCAGAATCCCATAGGACGGTTGGTTGAGAGCTGTACTTCCCTTACGC
>CAZLCF010000021.1:0-21089 GCA_964557905.1 uncultured Rikenellaceae bacterium
TTCAAAATACTTATTCTGTAATATACGAATAATATATTGATTATCATAATATAATTCATTTATTTTGAAATATTTACAATAAGTTCATTTAAACATGTGCTTATTGGAGAAAGAGAAGCGACTATTTGAGAAGGAAAGGATGGAATATAAATGTTCCGGGGTTGGGCTGTTTGGCGCAGGTGGTGGCGGAGGTGGAATAGATTTAAAGGCCGTGCTTTTTCAGTTTTGGATAGTAATTTGAAGATTGGCAAAATCACCGTCAGAATTATTCCCGACAAATAATCCAATCTTCCCTGTTATGCGAGTGTTCAGCTTATCAATGCTTAAACTGGGTTCAGGATTTCCATTGACATAAACTGACACATTGGGATATTGAATTACTATTCTGGCATGAAACCATTCATTGCCGTCCGGAGCAGGTATTACAGCTTTTTCATATATGCCATTATGCTTTGCTCTGAGGATACTCCATGTATTGTCAGGGTGTGAGACGTATTGAACGGCATGAATTTTACGGGCCGGATCGTCCGACCGGAAATTAAACGGACGAAAATAAACTGCATCAAAAGTCTGATTGTCAATCCCATGAAATACAATACCTACAAAACTTTGCTGGAAGACATCTTTCCCCCTGATATCAAGTTCAATAATGCCATTTGAGAATTCAGCTTCTTTAAGCCAGGCAATTCCATCACCGTTACTTTTAGAGAAACGTACACCTTTTTTGCCGTTTTCTGAAAATGAAGATAGTTGCCGGTTGAAAGACTCAAGCCTGTTATTCTCAAGCAGGCTGAACAGGTCATATTTAACGGATTTGTCCTGTCCTTTCACGATCATGGTATTAAGCAATACCAGGAAACCTGTAAATAAAATCCCAGAAATGTTTTTTGTATTCATTTTTATAATTATTAGTTGTTAATAGCTTTCGTGCGGAAAGGGTACGGGCGACAGGCTAATAAGTTTGATCGTTTGATCGTGATCTTGATGCTCTTCTGATCTTTATGTATAAATATCCTTCCGTTTATAAAATTGGTAAGAGAGTCCAGTCAGCAACACGGAGATGCCGATAAAATATGCCAGATGCCAGAAATCAATCCTATAGGCCGGATTAATTGCATCCGTATTAACATATCTGAATGGACTCAGATATCCTATTTTTGCAATACTTTCTGTGATCTTTGAAAGAGTGTAAATAAAATAAAAGATTAAAACCAGTCCTATGCTAAAGGTTGTGATCGGCTTTGCCCTTTTAACCAGGGTCGATATAAAAAGCCCGATTGCACCGAACAGGATATTCAGCAACAGTGTGTACAGGGAAAGAATTAAAAATGCCCTGATGCTGAAGGGCTCATTCTTAACCAGTTCCACGCATATAAATCCTGCCAGGGTGGTTACAAGGTTCAGTAAAAATACATTTATATAAATAACTGTCAGTTTGCTGAAAAAAATCTCGCTTCGGGTAAGGGGACGCGTAAGAAGGTATTCTGCTGTTTTATTGTATTCTTCCTTAAGCAGGATACTTGAAGAAAGTACAATGGCATATATACTCCCGAGCACCATCATGTAAATGATATTGTTGACAGCATAAAATCCAAGTACAGAAAGAAAATCGTTGAAATTCGAAATGCCCTTGAACTGAAGCAATTCACTGGGAATCAGGCTCATCATCCCAAGGATTTTTGACTGGTTTTCTACAAATACAGGGTAGACTGCCATGGTAACCGAAATGAACAAGGTAATTACAATCATCCATACTATGAGGCTGAATGCGTTTCTCCTCAACTCCTTTAAAAACAGGTTCCTGTTCATTTGCCTTCTGCCTTATGATTTGTAATAGTGCATGAAAATTTCGTCAAGTGACGGTTCTTCGATCATGAGGTTAATTGTCGTAATCCCCGACAGCATCCTTACAAGCTCATTGATATTACCCGAGTACATAAAGGATAAAGAATTGTCGGGTCCGGTGATTACACTTTCAATGCCTGGGATGCTGAAGTTTTCTTTTTTTATCTTGTCTTCAAACTCGATGTACACCTTTTTTAATTGTTTTTTTCTCAGGGTTTCAATGTCTTCCACCTGAATGATTTTTCCTTCTTTAATGATGGCTACTCTTTTACAGAGCATTTGAACTTCACCAAGTATGTGTGAAGAGAAAAAGATGGTCATTCCTCTCTGGTTCTCAGAACGTAACAGTTCAAAAAAATTTGACTGCATAAGAGGATCAAGCCCTGTTGTCGGCTCATCCAGTACGAGAAGCCTGGGGCTGTGCAGCAGGCTCTGGACAATAGATACTTTCTTCCGGTTTCCCATTGACAGTTCTGCAATTTTTCGTTTCAGGTCCAGTTCAAACATTTCCGAGAGTTTAGCTATCCTCTGTTCACCGTTCTGTACCTGGTAAAAACGGATACAATAGCTCAGAAATTCATGTACATCCATGAAAGAATATGCACTGGCATCTGAAGGGATGTAGCCGACCTGGTTCTTAATCTTTTTCGTTTCCCTGATAACATCCATTCCCATTATCCTTGCACTGCCACCGGTTGGGAAAATCATGTTCATCAATATCCGGATCGTAGTAGATTTACCGGCTCCATTGGGTCCAATAAAACCAAAAATCTCTCCTTCACCGATTTCCAGGTTAACATGTTCAATTCCCCTGGCTTTCCCGTAGAATTTTGAAAGATCTGTAATATCAATAACAGGTAAACTCATGCATTATTTTTACTTATATTTATCTCTAAAGATACTTCTGTTTCGTTAGTTACAAAGAGAAAGGGAAGGAGTTGAATATTTGATCGTTCAATCGTAGGTGTGTTCGTGAGTAAGTGCGTCCGCGGGTTCGCGCATGTCAATAGGTCCAATACGGGGGTTCGCTTTCAACAAAATGAATGGGTATATCCTTTATGAATCCTTTCAGCCACTGTGCACAGTATTCCATCCCGGGCTCTTCAGAAGTGACATGCCCGAGAAAAATAATTGCTTTATTCCGTCCCTGGATGACTGCATCGCGTACATATTCATATGTTTCCCATTGCTGTACCTCTCCTGCAATTACAACATCAACATCATCGTCTGCAAGCATGCTGTAATGGGCTCCGCTCCCGGGGGCTCCGGCTGAAAACATTATGGTTGTCACCTTCATATCCGGATCGCCGATTACATTGAATGCATTTTTCGGGAATACTTTTTTCAGGGTTTTAAGAAGTTCGCCAATGGTTGTTTCAGGCAGGACATACCGGTTGGAATTGTCATTCGCGACATATTTTTGCCAGCCAAGCTTTAGAGTCATTCCGTAATTTATGGCATCAGGTTTTATCCTGTGGATATAATCGTGAAACCTCCAGATTACCAGCTTGTTATCATCAATAAACTTCTTCTTTTCAAGGAATACGGGAGAATTCTCAAACTGCTTTGTCTCGTCACGATGGTTATAGAACAGCGGCTCATGAGCAATGATAAGGTTACAGTTCATCGCAACCGCCTTTTTCAGCACATCCATGGTAGCAAACATGGTGGTAACAATCCCGGTAACTGGGGTTTGCTGATCTCCTGCCTTAAACACATCGACAGTATTTGGCACCGGATCGCTGGCGGTTTGTTTGATTATAGATTCAATAACCATCGCAGCAGTATTGGCTGCTGAATTCTGTCCTGACAATGATCCGGAGAAGATTAAAATGCACAGGCAGACGAAAATTACGTATATGGTTTTCATTATGATAAGAGAATAGAAACTAATTTTTATCCTGAATGAATTATGCATCAAATTTATAAAAGTCTTTGGATAATAGTCAGGTACTTCTTTTTGGGTTCGATGGTGCGTAGGTACGACGGTACACTGTAAATAAAGGCGATAGGCGACAGGCATTCCTGGTCATCGGTTGCCGGTAGCCGGTTGCCGGTCACCGATCCTGTAATGAACCGTCCACTGGACTTTGCGGAAGAGCTCTATCGAAGAAAACAGGTTGAACCAGCCAAGCTTCCTTTCCCGGTCGTCAAAATAAGTCCATTCATCAATAAAATGGTAATCGCGGCTCCACTCTTCGAAATAGCGGCTGTATGGTATCCCGAATATAAAGACGGCGGTTCCGGTCATGCCCAGCTGGCGCTTGAATTTAAACTGCATATACCTGCTTTTCATCCTGTCAACCCAGTAGCGATTGGTAACCTCGCAGACGATATCTGCAGAACTCAGTTCACGGCGGATCATCGAAAAAAGATCCTTCACATCCGGCTCTGTAAGATACATGAGGACCCCTTCAGCAAGGATAAGATAGGGTCCGCCGGTTTTCACTTTCTTTGTCCATTCCGGATCCAGGATTGAACACCCGATAAAACGTCGGCGTGAATTCTCCTGCATAAAGCGTTATCAGCATGGTTCCTGATACTTCGAGCATTGTATTAAACTCCTTTTCCATTCTTGTCCCTTTTGACTTTATGAACCTTTAACTTTCTTTTATCAGGGAGAAAACCAAATACCTTGGATTCCCTTCAATAATGGTTCCAATCTTCCATTTGTTATCTTTTAAGATGTTTTTCAAACCATTTATGCCAAGCAATCTTGGTGCCATATTTGTCGATATTTTCAGTGCTGCAACCATGCCTGCATCAATTTCTTTAACGTCTTGCAGTAGGGTGCCGGCAATTATTGTTTTATCATTTGAGTGACTGTAAAGTGTATCAAGGTTACGAATTATCACTTCATCAGAACAATATTCAAAGAGACCACCCTCTGAAGAACATACCTGCAGCCATTCTTTTCGCTCTGACAGCAATTCTGCAAGTTTCTCCGTATTATTCCAGTCATAATGAATATGCCTGAATGAGATATTTAACCCATTAAATCGTCCGCCGGGCGCTTTCAGAGCTGTAATGCTGCGCTCGGCAAATGCGGGTCCGAAGGTATCAATGTCCAGGACGTTGATTTCAATTTTTCTGTCTTTCAATAATGCAGGGTTCTCCTTCTGTATCAGGAAAAGTGCATTAATGTTATCGCTTGCTGAACCGCCGGCAATATTAATAAAGCAAATATCCTTCCCGGGTGATTCTATGAGTAATGGCATTAATGCTTCTGCCTGGCAATTACTTATATCCCTCGCTCGCATTCTTATCACAAGAGATCCAAATCCTTTATTTACCTGCCGGTCCAGGAATCGTTTTTTACCTTTTCCAATAAGCTTGGGTCCCAGTTTGATCATCAAGGTAGTAATTCCGCTTGCAAACGCTTTTTGATCCTTGACTTCCACCAGCTCAGCCATTGCAAAAGAATGTTTTATAAAAAATCTCTTTATGAAGGCAGGGATCTTATTAAATTTTTCTGCATTTTTTTCCGCATTTTTTTGAACATATGGAAGCAGTTTATTAAGAATCTTCTCATCAGTACATGAAACAAAATACGGATGGGTTATGTCCAGGACAGGCAATTCGACACCATTTAATGTAAATGCATAGGATAATCCCGGGATCTTGCTTTTAACAGGAAATAATTCTTCTTTCATAATCTTCCTCCTTTCTGTCCAAATAAAATTAAGTTCGATAAAAATTGTTCATTATCAAATTCTTCAATTAATGAGGATAATCCGTTTTAAGAATTCTAAAAAAGAACTTACAATTTTTCAGCATATATCAATCGTTCGATGGGTGTTGAAGCAAGGTTTCGTCCTGCAGGTCTGATATATCTCTCATCAAGTTCCCTGAAGCTAATATCCTCAATGATTTTCCAGCTGAACTGACTGAGAAAATCAGGCCAATTTTCCGGATTCATTCCGAAAATCCAGATCTTATCTTTATTTGCGTATTTGTTAAATAGTCTTTCCGATCCATACATTTGCCGGCCATCAAGAAAATCCTTCCGGATATAAGTAAAAATCAGTCGGCTACCGGGAACTGCACCGGATAAAAAATCAAAGGTTGACATGATGCCCGATTCCGTAAGATATTGTGTGACACCCTCCATTATAAAAAATGTCTTTTGATCCATGGAATAGCCATATGATCCCAATACTGTTTTCAGCGTTTCCCGATTGAAGTCAACAGGTACAAGTTTCACATGGGGAGGAATCTCTCCAAGTATCTTTCGCAAACGGATCTGCTTATACTGAATATTTTCAGGCTGATCTGCTTCCCACACCGGGAAACCGGAAAGAGATGGCAACCGGTATGCGCGGGTATCCAATCCGGCTCCCAGATTTATCACTGCTTTGATCTGACCAGTTGAACCGGTCAGTTTTTCATCAATATATTTCTTCCGGCACAGCATACAACCCCAGATGCCCGGAAAGTCTTTTTCGGATGCCCGTATCATCAGGTTTCTGATCAGCCTGGGTTTAAACAACTGTACAAAGACTCTCATACCGGCCGGCAATATTTTATAAGCCAGATCGTCTTCAATGATACGTTGTTCTTTCGGATAGTATTGATCAATTGCAACTGACATTATAGGACCCAGATCAGTTTTAGCTGTTGCCTTAGCCATAATAGTATTGAAATCTTAATTAACTTAAATTCGTATAAATGGTCGTCTGTTTTTTCACACTTCCGTCCCGTCAGTCACAAAACACGAAACTGACAATAAGGTTGCTTATTGAATATAATGCTATGCTTAATCGAATAAATTTCCCCCGAAAATGCATGGCAAAGCAAAAGTACACTGGATAAAATCAAAAGTCAAAAAAAATTATTCGACTATTTTGCGTTTAGCGTTTAGCTAGAAATCAATTATGATTAATAAAATAAATCCCTGAACGCTGAACTCTGAACGCTGAACTTTGAGTATTGAACCGTCAAACCAGTCATTTATATAAGCATGATCCGGATCTCGTAAGAGCTTCGTAAAAAGCCGGTTGTGATCATGATCAGAATCAATATGAATAATTCGGGCAAAAGATTATAGAACATTGTCCATCCTTTGCAGATAATAACCGCCATGACCAAGAAATGATGTTTTACCTATTGTATCAAATACCATCCACCCCATTGCATATCCTCCCGGTATATCTTCAGGTGGCTGCCAGGTCATCTTTATAATTTACCACAGCCACTGCCAGACCCGGAATCCTGTATCGCTTTACTGTCTCCTTAAGAAAGCTGTCTAAAACAGTTTTATCGGGTACATCTGATAATATTGTACCGGGTATCAGAAGAAAAACAATAAAAGCGGTAAAAGAAATAATAAATATCCACTTTTTATTCGGTAATCCTGAGGTGTTTAAAGTTTTCATTTCTATGATATTATTAAAGTCGCGCAAGTCATGCAGTCTTAAAAGTTAAAAAACTTTATAAACTTTCAACTTATCACCATTATACCGTTATACCGTTGTACCGTTGTACCGTTGTACCGTTGGACCATTACTTATAATGCTCATCCCTGCGCTTCAGCGACAAAAATCCTTCCGGCATCAGGGATTTGACCGTTATCATTTTACCCGTGACGGGATGTGGAAATGATAATGAATATGCATGCAGCCTGACCCGGCGCCTGAATTCATCAGAAGCACCATATTTCCTGTCACCCACGATCGGACAGCCGATATCCGAAAGATGAACCCTTATCTGGTTCTTCCTTCCCGTATCTGTCCGCACATCAAGAAGAGCGTGATCCTTTAACAGCTTTATTGTTCTGTAGTTTGTAACAGAGAATTTCGCATTGGTTGTTTCGCCGGTAGAATGGACCTTTTGTAACTTATCCTCAATAAGCCAGCTCTTTATCGTATCCTCTGCCTTTTCAGGTATTCCTTCAACAAGTGCGTAGTAATGTTTTTCAGTCTCTTTCCAATTTCCCTTGATAATCTCCATGGCATCACGGGTCTTTGCAAACAGCAGCACTCCCGATGCCTCTTTATCGAGGCGGTGCACTACATACGCCCTGAATCTTCCCTTACTCTGTCTTTTCAGAAATTCCGAGAGGATCTCCTGGATGCTGAGGCTGCCATCTGTGCTTGAGGTCGGCTTGCCTGCAAGTTTATCAACGACTATTACATCCTTGTCTTCATATAAAACAGGGAAAGGCAATCCTGCTTTTGCGGCATTCACAGCTAACCGGCTGATCTCAAAAACATCTCCCGGTTTCAGCTTATAGGAATGTAAAGTGACCGGTCTGTCGTTTATCCTTATATTACCGCTTTGAAGTAGTTTCTTTATCCTGGTCCTTGGTGAATCGGGATACTGTTCTGCGAGGAACTCTATCAGGGTAAACGATTTGTTTATAGCTATTTTCAATAGTTTGAATTCAAATTAATTCAACCGGTAGTTTATCGCCGGTCGCCGGTTGCCGGTCGCCGCCAATATACCTCTGTTTATTTTACACCGCCTTATACTTCTTCTGCATCTCAATAACAGTTTCCTTGAATTTGGGGAAATTTGTCCATAATTCTTTATCGCATTTGGCTAAGCCATCACATTGAATGCAGCAATCATATCCTTTTTCAATCACACATTTACGGACTGTACATGACTTAACAGGAAGACTTAATGGTTTATCTGCTGTTTTACATCCATAACAGAAAACTTTTTCAGGATCGAATTCAACTCCATACTTTTCCTTAAACTTGAAATCTTCATAAGCTTTCTTTTTCAGCTCTATATTATTCTCTAAAGTACCTTTCTTCAGAGGACAGTCCGCAGGACACTTATAACCACAATATTCCAGGTTCTTCGGGTCGGATTTTACATCCTGCTTTGTATCCTGAGCCGTCAGGCTTGTGCTATAAGATAATGCACAGCAGGCCACTCCTGCTTTGAAGCAGGCAGAAACAAAATCACGGCGTTTAAGTTCTCTTTTCATAGCTTTTTTATATGATTAATTGTACAATTATCCAATTTATGAAGAAAAATCTGATTATCTAACAGATAAAGCTTGATAATATTAAAACGGCATCTCTATTTGCCTCCTAATTATTGCTTGTCCGTACCAGAACCGTTCTGCTGAGAGATATCTTTGGCTTTTCAATAATTCCCAGCTTTGCCGCTTCCAGCCTGTTGATCATTCTGTTGAATCCTTTTTCCGTAACGTGGATTTTTGGCTCAACAATCAGGATCCTGCCTCCCTCACCTGCCAGCCTCGCAAGCTCCGCCGTAAAGTAGCCTGGTCCGCAACCTAAATCAAGGACGGTCATACCTTTATTAATATATGGTTTCAGTATTTTCCCGGGTTTGTGAACTAATCTCCTGAATATATTGTCAAGACTGCCGGCTAACTCAGCCGGACAAACATATTGCTTCTTATTGTCTTTCATTCATTCTTTGATAAGAAATATTCAAAGATAGCTTTGGACATACGAACCTGCGAACCATCAAACCTTTGAGTAACTGTCAGATTTGTATTTACCGTATCCCGCTAAATATCAGATATGTTATGGCCGAAACCGAAGCCGATAACACCATTCCCCACACCAGATCGACAATCGTGACCAGCAATGGCCAGTCTTTGAGGGTTGCCAGGTTTGTCAGATCATAAGTAGCATATGTGATCAGCCCGAATAACGCGCCATAAAAAAGTGCATGTATTAAGGAATGCTTTTCAACAGCCGGCGAAATGACAAATGCCACAAGTCCGCCAATAAAAAGTAAATAAAAGATAATGGCTGCATACCAGTTGATGTCCGTCTTCATAAGAAATCCAAGATGTTTGTTATAGAATTTCTTTGCCACAAGGACCAGCCAAACCATATCAATTATAAAAAATACAGGCAAGGCGATGAAATAAAGTTTTATAAACATATATATAATTTATTGATTTGCAATGTTATATAGTATGTGCTGGTTTTCAGCAGGTAAGATGAAGAATAAGGTTGGTATCCGGATCATTTATATGTTTGATTGCTTCAGGAGTGCTCATGACAAGCAGTTCCACACCTTTCATAAGGGCTTTTTTTCGTACCTCTTCCATCACCGGGAGGCATGAACCATGACCCGCCCCGATAATAAGATGCTTGCATTTCCAGGGGATATTTTCATCCGGTGAAAGCGGTGTATGCCCGAACTGGTCTCTGTATTTTTTCGATTCAGCCTTTTTTCTCTTCTTAACCGAACCGTTATTTATAACCACATCTTTCCCGTAGGTTTCCCCGTCAATGTTGATGGACCCGAATGATAGATTTTTTATTTCCATTAGAAATTTCCTCCCTCTTTTTATCAGTATTGTAAATATACGAAAAGTACAGAAATAATATGCCTCACCCTCTTGCCCACTCTCCCTTCAGGTCGTTACACCACCCTGCAGTCTGGCTCCTTCGTTAAAATTGCTCCCGCCGAGGCGGGTCAGGCTCACCGGGCAATTTTTTAACGCTCGGCCCTGCCATTACGCCGTTGAGTCTTTTTATTTATCTTAGCCGACATAAATCATGTTCTATGAAAAAATTATCAAGAAGAGAATTCCCTGGTAAAAGTGCCTTCGGGATCGGAACAGCTGTTCTTGCATCCCAATTTCCTCCTTTCCTGGAGGCAGCGCCATCCTTTAAATCCAAAAAAATGCCGGGATCCGGATGGGCTCCCACAATCATCATATGGAATTCGCACAGATCAACGGGACATTGATTTATGACGTCCTTTAAAGACAGTGCCGCTTACCTGAATAATATCTGACATTTATGAAAAATATTATTAATAAAATCCCTGACCGGATAAGCCTCATTAAAAGAGGCACATGGCTCAAAATCACATTCATTATTGCCGGGATTGCCTCAACCATCTGGTTCCTTGTACGTGTCATTCCAAAACCCCAGAGAGCTACATATCCCTGCATGCGGGTGGCAGCACCGGTGATGTCAGGATTTGTTGTTTACCTGCTTACACTCGCCGGATCTGTTGCAGCTTTCAGGAAAGCAAAACAGAACTTTATGAGGTCAGATTACCTGTATGGCGTTCTTTTTATGATCATTGCTTTTGCGGGTACCCTGTTTGTAGAATGCAGGGAAAACGGAAATGCTGCTCCGGCAAGTAATGCAGAATGGGTTATCACACCAAACCAGCCTGTTGGAACAGCTAAAGGCATCTTCCCCGGCAGGGTAGCCTGGGTTCATGATCCGGCTGTTGCAAGCTGGGATGGAAAAACAGGCAACTGGTGGGATGAAAATGTAACCTCACAGACTGAAGCCGATAAAATGCTGAAAGAATCCCTTACCACACTTACCGGTGAAAATACGGAGAAAAATGCCTGGACAGTTCTCTTCAAATATTTCAATTCAAGATACAACAGTAATGATCAGGATTATCAGCCCGGTGAGAAAATCGCCATTAAAATAAACACCAACAATACATACAGCCACCAGGATTCACCGGAGATCAATGCAACACCCCAAATGGTGCTTTCACTTCTGAAAAGCCTGATCAATGAAGCAGGTATTCCGGAGAAAAATATTACCGTCTTTGATGCCAGCAGGTTCATTACTGATAACATCTTCAATAAATGTCATGCTGTTTTTCCAGATGTTATTTTCGTGGATAATGTTGGTGGTGATGGTCGCACGAAATCAACTTATGTTGATAATGCAATACCTTATTCGATCGACAACGGTAAACTGGCTACAGGACTTGCCACCTGTGCCGTAGAGGCTGATTATATAATAAATATGGCATTGCTGAAAGGGCATGTGGGACAGGGCGTTACATTATGCGGAAAGAATTATTACGGGGTCACCAGCATTTATAATGACTGGCGTAAAAATGCGCATAACAACTTCAATCCCGACAGGGAAGGCAAGTCCCAGTACCTGACATTTGTTGATTTTCTTGCTCATAAAGATCTCGGGGACAAAACAATGCTGTTCCTTATCGATGGTATTTACGGATCAAAGCTGGTCAATGGCGTTCCTGATCCGAAATGGAAGATGGCCCCGTTCAATGACAGCTGGGCATGCAGCCTTTTTGCATCGCAGGATCCTGTGGCAATTGATGCGGTTGGTCTTGATTTCCTTCGCTGTGAATGGCCGGATGCTCCGGACATGGCATTCAGCGATATGTATCTTATAGAAGCTGCCCTGGCGGATAATCCTCCGTCAAAAGTAAAATATGACCCTCAGCGGAATGATGCCAGTATATCCAGCCTTGGAGTAATGGAACACTGGAACAATGCAACGGAAAAGAAATACAGCAGGAATCTGGGCAAAGACGAGGGAATTGAACTGGTTCAAAAATCCATATAGGGTATCTAGAAACCAGATATTCCGTTTTACTTTATAGCGTTCAGCGTTCAGCGTTGGGAGTTTGTATGGTCTTTTGACTTTTGACTTTCTTGTACGGTTATTTATACTTGAGCCTTCCAGCCTTAAGGCTTTCGTCAAAGCTCTTCTCAAGCTTGCTGTTGACTCCCCTCAGTCCTGCAACAACCTTTTCAGACCAGTCGAGATATTTCCTGATTCTTTTTAACGGCCATATTACAGGCGGATGAGCTGTTATATCTCTTACATTCATGGTCTTATCAGCCAGCTTCAGCTTTTTTGCCTTCACCGACAATGATGGTGCATGTATTACCTGCTGCCGCTTTCTTTCTTTCTTGCTGAGACTCTTGTCATCCGTAACTTCCAGCGTTACGGATAATACTTCTTCACCAAAAATATCCTTTATCTGCCCGATGAGCTCATTCTTTTCCTTTTTCGTTCTGACAGTATCTTCAATAACATCATGGAGAACGGCTGCAGTGATCAGGACCGGGTCCTTCTCACCTGCCTCATTTGCGAGCAGGTCAGCAACCTGTATCGGATGATTTATATAAGGAGATTTGTCATCTCCTTTTCGAAACTGAGCTTTATGCCTTCCGGCAGCAAACTTCAACGCATTTAATATCAGTGAAATACTGTCCATGTGAATAGCATTAATTACGTTCTCTAAGATATACGAATTTTAACTGGTAATTACAATAAACGGTATAACGCTCATGCGATCGTGCATTCGTGCGATCATGTAGTTGTACGGTCACAATAATTATTATGCGAATGTCCCGTTTAATATCAAAACAATATATTTGAATAATAATTAAGAAAATCCTCTATATTGTTTTATTGCTGGTTCTGCCTGCCATCTCCCTGAGTGCCCAGAATGTGGAGGTTATCATTAAAGGGTTAAGGTCAGAGAGGGGACAGATTGCGATAGGTGTTTTCAAAGACAATGAAACATTTCAGAAAGAAAAAGCTTTCCTGGATAAGCAGTTTACAAAGAGTGACATTTCAAACGGGGAGATGAGAGTTAAGTTCAGCCTGGAACCCGGCGTTTATGGCCTTTCGTTATTGGATGATGAAAACAGCAATGGAAAAATGGAATATAATTTTCTTGGAATACCGAAAGAAGGTTTCGGATTTTCAGATTATTATCATTCCGGATTTACAAAACCAAAATTTGATTTCTTCAAATTCAGCATTGAACAAAACCAGAAGCGAACCATAACTGTAAAGATCAGGTATATGTAAAAAAACTTGGTCCTTGGTGCCCGGTCTTTGTTGTTAACTGCCGGTCGCCGGTAGCCAGTTACCGGTAGCCGGTTTCAAAGATTGGTACGCCTTTTGATATTGATATAATGAAGAGATAATTCTTCTAAAACTTAAGGCAATGAAAAAGTTAATACTCACATCGGTTCTCGCAGTTCTGGTCGTTTTCGGGACCACAGTTATGGCACAGGAATATCCTGATGAATACCTGGGACTGCCGGGTGATAATCTTAACCTGTATGCAGTTATGAAACTGTTCCAGGAATCGGAAACTCTTGAAGGTTTTGAAAGAAGCCTGAACGAGGAGAATTCCAGGATCAACAACCTCGACCTCAATGGCGACAACTTTGTTGATTACATAATGGTTTCTGACTATATCGATGGTGATGTACATACCATAGTATTACGTGTCGCTCTGGGCCAGAATGAATACCAGGACGTGGCTGTATTCACAGTTCAGAGATTCCGCGACGGATCGGTACAGATCCAGCTTATCGGTGATGAAGCCCTCTATGGTCAGAATTACATAATTGAGCCAAATTATGGGGAAACGCCTAACCCCGGGTATATGGGAAGAAAGTCTGCAAGAACAGAAGTGACAGTGGTCTATTACACTCCTTTTGAAATCGCTGAGTGGCCCATGATAAGATTCATGTATTTCCCTGATTATGTTATGTGGCACTCCTCATGGTACTGGGGATATTACCCTCCTTACTGGCACTCATGGCACACCTGCTACTGGCACTACTATTACGGATACCATTACAACTGGTACCATCATTATTACACGCATTACCGCCACTGGAATCATCATCGCTACGAGAGGTATAACGACTTCTACTATACAGGGATACGTTCACATTCCCCGCAGGTGCACCAGAAAATTAATGAAGGTTCATACAAATCCACCTATTCACACCCCGAACAGAGGAGAGACGGTGAAACTCTTTTCACAGCGATGCATCCTGATCAGGAAAAAAGAACCCGGGAGAATACTCCAGTCATCAGCCAGGGAAGGAGGTCTATTGATCAGTCAACCCGTGAGCAGACAACAACGCGTATCAGCTCAGGTACTGCCAGGCGTTCAGATAATGCTGCCAACAGCAGGTCTGGTGCTGATCCTTCAACCCGTAAGAGTACAGGTACCTCACGCAAGTCAACAACAACTGTCAACGAAAGACCTGTAATAAAGCCCTCATCAGATAAGAATGCAGCTCCTTCCCGCAGACCGGCAGTTACGGATTCCGACAGGGCAGTTTCCAGACCCAAACCGGCTGAAGAGGCTGTTGAATACAGGAGGGAACCTGATCCGGTTCCTGACAAGGTCATCTCAAGGCCTGAACCAGCTCAAAGGAAAGAAGCCTCAAAGGCATCCAAGCCATCAGAAAGCCAATCCAAACGCAGGAAAACAGTAGAGACCAAAACTGAAACTGTCGTCAGGAAAATTGAAAAACCGAAAAAACCTGAAGAAATCGATAAAACAACAAGATAAGGTAACGGACATCATACAGGATTATGACTGTTTAATGTCTTTGAGTTTTACAAACCCCGCTTGTTGCGGGGTTTATTTTTTTGCAGAGCCAGAAGAGCCAGGAGGGTGAATCTTGCATCAATATGATGCAAATAAATACCTTCGCCGCGATTACTGCAAAGGCTGGAAAGCAGCAGGTTTTTAAAGGAGCTCCTGTCAGGCTCCGCTGCTCTTCACATCAATATAAATATACATGGCGTTGGAATAATTGCGGGTAATCTCGTCCTTGATCTTTTCTGTTATTGTCTCGATCGTACCTCCGTCACAATAATCTTCCACATCCACTGAAATCAGCAAAATAAAATTGTTATTCCCGATATACATTGACCGGATATTATTAATGTGCCTGATGATGGAATGTTTTTTAATTATTGTCCTGATGTCATGTCTCAACTGGCGGGGAATGCTCTCCCCGACCATAAGCTTCCTTAATTCATTGGCTAAAAAATACGACATGATGATAAGAAGGCATCCCACCAGGAATGTCCCTATAATATCGAAAAATGGATTTATCAGTGACAAAAGAGTTGTGATCAGAACAATAGTCAAACCGGTCAATGCGGAAAAATCCTCAATCAGGATGACAAAGAGGTTGGTATCAGTGGAGTCTTTTACAGACTGAATTATGCCTTTTGTTGAGGTTTTTCTGAATTCGCCGAATGCCACTGAGAAAGACTTGTATTCGAGTATCAATGCACATGCAAGTACAATAAATATATAAATGTAATTGTCAATCGGTTCGGGGTGCATGAACTTATATATCCCTTCATAAACTGAATAGCAACCTCCCAGAAAGAATAACAGAACGGCAACCAGGAATCCCCAGAAGTACTCTTCCTTTCCATAGCCGAAAGCATGGATCTCATTGGCTTCCTTCCGGGACCGTTTTCTTCCTATGAGCAGGAATACCTGGTTGGTTGTATCAGCCAGTGAGTGGATCGCTTCAGCGAGCATTGCCGAGCTGCCTGAAATGAATGAGACAATATATTTTATTATCGCTATAGTAAGATTTGCGGCAAAGGCAAAAAGAACCGCACGAAGGGAATTACTCTCTTTTTTCATCCGGTATCTCTGGTTAGTTTGCCCGTAATGCTGATACTCTTGTTAATATGGATTTCTGATGTTCTTCTTCAGATAGATTCGGATCTTTCATTTCACGGAATATTTTACATGGAAGCTCGGTACATTCGCCACAGTCCCTGAATTTATTCCTGTTGACTGAACAATCATATAATGGACATACTTTATTTGGCATCTCTTTCGCCCAGAATGTGGATCCCTTAACATCATGGCATCCTGCACAGGTCTTGTTAAAAAATTCACATTCATCACATTTTAGTCCGCAAGCTGATAATTTCATAATAAGTCGGTTCCTATGCAATGTACAATAATATTCCGGTAGATGTGTTTCTCCCGCTCACGTTCTCGCTCCCTTTCGCTCTCTCTTTTTCACTTGCCGAATAGCTGCCAATTACCCGGATCTTCTTTTCCAGGGATTGTGATCAGATAATATCTTCATTAAATTAAGGCTGGCAGGGATGAATTCCTCCTGTGATTCCCTGATGATCCGGAAAACCACAATGCTTATAAGCGCCGCGAAGAAACACCACACAGATGTCAGGTATTCTTTATAAAAGATCCCTGTCACAATACATGAAACGAAAATAAGAATACCGAAAAGGGACATCCGTTTTATGCTCGAGACAAAAAGCGGTGTAATAGTGGCGATTATGTAGATCCCGAAAGCCTCATAAGATAATGATTCCGGGAAATCGTTGATATATTGAATGTGAAATTTGTTGATCCGCGGCATGACATTAAATGACAGCAGGCAGAAAGCATAATAGACAGACAAAAAAACTCCGGCGATAAACAGTACTTTGATAATTTTCCTCCTTGTTTTCATCTCCTCAAGTCTCAGCACTGCCAGTGGCATCATCGTGGGCCAGATAACAAGAGCCATGACCAGGAAGATATACGCAGCCGTCATCTGAAGCTGATAATGACTGCCCGATCTGAGGGTAAGCCATACTACACCCTCTGCAAACTGTTGGAAAGCGAAAAACAAAGGTATTCCAGCAAATAATTTCTGCGAGGGATTATGGGCACTTTTTACTGACGCAACTCCAATCGCAGATAAAACTGCCCCTCCGGTAAAGCTTGCTCCTGCTGAAAAACACATGGTTTACTCCTTTCTGTTTAATAGTTCACATTAACAAGAAGCCTGATCAAAATTCATAAAAAAATCTATTATTAAAAAATATTTATTGATTTTAAAGGTCCCTAATGGCCTTCAATTCCGGAAAAGGGAAAAAACCAGTGACCGGTTGCCGGTAGCCGGAATCAGTTATTCAAATGGATTCTCCCTCCTGAAATCCGGTCTGTAATTCTGATAGCTGTCCATATCCTGAAGCCAGCCGTTCCTGAAGCCAAGACTCTTCATTTCTGCTACGACTTCACTGTACTCCTCCCTGTTCAGAGGCCTGTTCAGAACAGGATGAATTCTTACCTGGAAAGTAGGATGATACTGCGACATCAGTGAAATATGAATTCCGGCTGATAGTTCTTCGGCAATCCTTTTCAGAACCAGTTTGCTTTCCTCCATATGACCCGGCAATACAAGATGCCGTATCAGTATCCCATTTTCTGCCCTGCCTTTTTCATCCATCTGAAGCACGGAACCTTTCTGGTAATACATTCGTTTCATGGCCTTTAATGCAACATCAGGATAATCAGGAGCATCGGAATATTCTTTCGCAATTCCGGGTGTGACATATTTGTAATCTGGAAGCCAGACATCAATCATTCCATCAAGAGTGTCAATCACTTCAGACCTGTCGTAACTATTTGTATTATAGACCGTTATCGGTTTCAGCCCCCTTGCATTCAATCCTCTGATGATAGCCCTGACCTGAGGTACTACATGTGACGGAGAAACAAATCCGACAGCTTTGATGTCTGCAGATAATATCTTTTCAATATGATCAAGAACTGACTTCAATGATAAAAAAGTTTTTCTGCATTTTCCTGCCGGTCTGCTTATATCATAATTCTGGCAATAGATACAGTGAAGATTGCATCCGGCAAAAAAGATATTGCAAATACCATCGGGACCGCTGATTGGAGGCTCTTCTCCCCTGTGGATACATATCGATGCTATATTCATCCCTGCATCCATCCCGCAATAACCATCTCCGCCTTCAAACCTGTTCACTCCGCATTCGCGAGGGCACAGGGTACAGTGAGACAGGAGTTCAGTCTCATCGGGTGTATATATAACTTCAGTCACCGGCAATCCTTTACTTAACCACTAAGAGCACAAAGGTAATCACAAAGGGACACAAAGGAAATTGGCATGGATTTTAAATCAACGCCAACGGAAGGGCCGTTTCACCATTGTGCCGTTGCGCCTTTGTACCTCTTATTCATTAATCCTTAATTAAATAAAGCATTAATAATTATCATCTATTTTGCAAATTCCAAAACATTATTTATCTTTGCATCCGATTTGAGGGGTATTTGAGCCTAGGGGACCAGAGTCCCCTATTTTATTATCTTACTATAAAGTATGATTGATAAAAAGAAAATAGAAAAACTTGTAAATGAGTTCATTAAGGGAACAGGTGTTTTTCTTGTTACTGTTAAAGTGAGCAGTACAAACAGGATAACCGTGCTGGCTGATACAATGAAAGGCATAACCATTGATGAATGTGTTGCCATTCACCATCACGTTGAAAAGCATCTTGACCCCAATGCAGAGGATTTCGAGCTCCAGGTTTCTTCACCGGGACTCGATATGCCCTTCGGAGTAATTGAACAGTATTATAAGAATGAAGGGAAGAGAGTTGAAGTAGTCGATACAGATGGAGTAAAGTTTACCGGGAATCTGAAAAATGTAACGAGTGGAGGATTTGAACTGGAAACGGAAGTCCGGGTCAAAGGCAGGACAAATGAGCTGAAGGATATTTCATTCAACTTTGACCAGGTAAAATCGACAAAAGAGGTTTTAATGATTAAATAATACAGAGGTTTATACCAGATGGAAAATGTTAATTTAACTGACACTTTTTCGGAATTTAAAGAGCTGAAAAATATCGACCGCCCTACAATGATGAGCGTTCTGGAGGATGTTTTCAGAGGTATGCTTGCCAAGAAGTACGGATCGGCAGATAATTTCGACATTATTGTCAATATTGATAAGGGTGATTTTGAAATATGGCGTAACAGGACGGTTGTTGAAGATGATCAGCTTACTGACCCAATTACCCAGATACCGCTTTCAGAAGCCAAGAAGATTGATGATGATTATGAAGTCGGTGAGGAGGTTTCTGATGAGGTTAAGTTCCTCGATTTCGGAAGAAGGGCTATTTTGTCGCTCAGACAAAACCTTACAGCCCGCATCCTCGATCTTGAAAAGAACAATATCTACATGAAGTATAAGGACAGGATCGGCGAGATTGTAACCGGCGAGATTTACCAGGTCTGGAAAAGAGAAATACTTGTGCTTGACGATGACGGGAACGAGCTTATTATCCCCAAAAGTGAACAGATACCTTCTGATCATTTCAGAAAAGGCGACTCAATAAGAGCCGTTGTCATTAAGGTTGAAATGAGGAATAACACTCCATTCATTATTCTCAGCCGTACCTCTTCCGTATTTCTTGAAAGGCTCTTTGAGCTTGAAGTACCAGAGATATTCGACGGGCTTATTACCATCAAGAAGATTGTCAGGGTTCCCGGAGAACGCGCTAAAGTAGCTGTGGAATCGTATGATGAAAGGATTGACCCGGTAGGAGCCTGTGTAGGTATGAAAGGATCAAGGATACACGGTATTGTAAGAGAACTCCGTAATGAGAATATTGATGTGATCAATTTTACTGCAAACAATCAGCTCTTTATCCAGAGGGCTCTTAGTCCGGCAAAGATCACATCGATCAAGCTTATTGAAGAGGCAAAAAGGGCAGAGATCTATCTTAAACCGACCGAGGTATCACTGGCTATAGGTAAAGGCGGTCTGAACATCAAGCTCGCCAGTCAGCTTACCGGTTATGAGATAGATGTATACAGGGAGCCGGGAGGCGAGGATGAGGAAGATGTCAAACTCGAGGAATTCAGTGACGAAATTGAAGAATGGATCATTGATGAGCTTAAAGCTATCGGCTGTGACACTGCCAGAAGCGTTCTCAACCTTTCAGTAAGCGATCTGGTAAAGAGAACCGATCTTGAGGAGGAAACCGTGAAGGAAGTGGTAAACATCCTTAAAGCTGAATTTGAATGATAATCTGACATTCTTAATTTTGAAGTCAATATAAAGACAGGGCTATTTATGACAGAGGATGTAAAGGCGACACGGTTAAGTAAAGCTGCCAGGGAGTTTAATGTAGGGATTTCCACCATAATCGATTTCCTGCATAAAAAGGGATTTGATATTGATCCAAACCCTAATACCAAGCTTCCTCATGAAGCATATCTCCTGCTGGTGAAAGAATACAGCTCAGATATCAGTGTCAAGAAAGAATCTGAAAAACTTATTCTCAAGGACCTGCACAGGAAGAAAGAGACCGTTTCAATAGATGATGTTCCTGAAAAAGCCCAGCCGGAAGAAGCCGAACGTGAAGAAGAGATCCTTGTCATAGATTCGTCAGGACTGAAAAAAGGTGTAGATATCAAAACAGAGATCAAGAAGCCTGACATAAAGCTTGTCGGAAAGATCGATCTTGAAAAAACTGCCAAAGCTGTAAAGCTGGTACCTTCAAAGCCTGAAACAACAAAAACTGCAAAAACAGCTGAACCTGATAAAGCCGAAAAGAAAAAAACTGCAGCGGAAAAAGCCGCTGTCGCTGAGGAGAAAAAGAGTAAGACCGTTCCAGATATTAAAGGAGAAACTGAACCTGATACTATAACCAAAGAAGTCAGGCCGGCAAAAAAAGAGAAATCCAGGGAAAAAGAAGCTGGTACGGAAGAAGGGAAAAAGGCCGCAAAAAAAGCAAGGGAGACTGTGGAAGAACCTGCATCACAGGCAGAAATAGATCAGGAAATACCTGATGCTGATACTATCCTTGAACATGATGAAGAGATAATTGAAGTTTTCAGACCAGGTTACCAGAAAATAACCGGCCCTACAGTCGTCGGGAAAATCA
>CAZLCF010000022.1:0-20639 GCA_964557905.1 uncultured Rikenellaceae bacterium
CAGTAAATTACATTTCAATTCTTATACTTCTGGTACTGGGATCCTGTTCATCAGGGCTGTACACGGGGTTTGAATATGATGACCTTTACTACCTGCCTTCCGACAAACCGGTAACCAGGATTAAATCCCCTGTATCCAAACAGATTGCTGAAGGAGATCTGAAGGCTGAGGAGTATTATGACAACATCTATACTGCTGATACCCTCGTATCAGATGAGTATTCTGACGCAGTTGACTATGACAATGCAGTGCTTAACGAAAACTATGGCGGCACAGCATACGACTATTATGATAATTACTCATATTCAGGAAGACTGAGAAGATTCTACGGTAACTATTTCTACCCGTACTGGAGAGATCCTTCCTATTACAGCTGGGGCTGGCCTTCTATGGGTTTCGGATACGGCTATCCATATTCCTACTACGATCCATTCTTGTATGATCCTTTCCATTACGATTATGGATATTATGGAGGAAATTATGGCGGTTATTATCCCAGCTACTATGGATATTATGGCGGTTACTACAACCCGTTCTATTCTTCCTTCTATTGGCCTTATTACGGTGGCGGGGGGTATTATTCCAGCGCCTATCATAATGGCAGAGACTATAATAGCAATGTAGCATACGGAAGAAGGGAAAGACAAAGCACTTATTCTACAAGGTGGAACAGCAGCGTACAGCCTTCAGCTTCATCAAGGCGTGATGGTTACCTGTCTAAGGGAACACCTGCAGATGGTGTCAGGCGATCAGCCGCAGGCAGCACAACCGCTGTTTCAACTGATGCAAGGAAGACCATCTCAACAACTGTAAATGGTCAGCAAGCCTTAAATGCTGCCGACAGGAAAGTTGATCAGAGTGTAACCAAAAACATTAATTCAGCTAACAGCAGAACAACAACTACCCGCAGCACAACTGTTTCAAAACCGGAATATAATACCGTGAACAGAACTTATACGCCGAGTTACAGCAATCCGCGGATGAGTACCAGGCCTTCTTACAATAACAGCAGGGTAAATTCAGAAAGTTCAGGTTCCAGCAATTACCGGAGTACTGTCAGAACAAATCCGTCAGTCTCTTCCGGGCAAAACAGGACCAGTCCATCGGTCTCTGTCGGGAAAAGCAGGTCGGTACCGTCGTATAACAATCCGGGAAGCTATTCTGCTCCCTCAAGAAGAAGCTCCGGCAGCGGATCATATTCGTCAGGATCGTATGGTTCTTCCTCAAGCCGGTCATCATCATCCTATAGCAGCGGATCTTCAGGCGGAGGATCAAGGAGCAGTTATTCATCAGGCTCTTCCTCCAGCGGCTCATCTTCCAGCTCTTCTTCAGGATCATCATCATCAAGCTCATCAGGAGCTTCATCTTCCGGAGGAAGGAGATAGAAGTAATTAAAATATGGTCAGTAGAATAGTTCATTCTTTTAATGGAGTGTTGGCATACTATTAAGAAAAAAGTTACAATTATGAAGAAATCAGCTATCGCTTTTATGATAATGCTGGCAACTCTGACACAAGGTTTTGGCCAGCTTGTAGATGATGCTTTAAGATACTCCCAGTTATTCTATACCGGAACAGCAAGATTCATGTCAATGGGAGGAGCATTTACAGCCCTTGGCGGAGACATCTCCTCTCTAAGCCAGAATCCTGCAGGTATTGGCGTATTCCGTTCATCTGAGATAAGCATCACACCGCAACTGTTCCATATCAAAACTACTGCCGGACTGAATGGAACAATTACATCCGACTATATATATAATTATAACCTGGCCCAGGCAGGTATAGTCGTAAATATTATTGACAATGATTCGGAATCGGGACTCATTTCCCTGAATTTCGGATACTCTTTCAATAAAACAAACAATTTGAATCAGAGCATTATAATAGATGGATACAGCGATTACAGCTCTATGACTGATCTGTGGACTGATAAGGCCGAAGGGCTCTACAAGGACGAACTGGCTGTGATTGATGATGTTTCGGATTCTTACCTTGCCTTGAAAACCTTTCTCATTGACTCTCTCCCTGGTTCAAATACATCCTACGGGACAGTCTACTCAAACTATGGCGATAATCCGCCTTCTGTATACGGGCAGAATATAAGGCGTCTTATCACTTATGAGGGATATACCGGCGAACACGCACTTTCTGTAGGGGGTAACCTTTCAAACAAGCTTTATTTCGGTGCCACATTTAGTATCAGCCATCTGACCTACTCAAGCCAGTATGAACATGTTGAGTCTACAGATGTTAATTTACCATCGGAATTTGAGAACTTCAATTATACATTATTTTACAGTGACCAGGGAACAGGTTTCGGATTGAAATTGGGTGCGATCTACAGACCTCTGGAGATCTTGCGGATTGGCTTTGCTTTCCACTCCCCGACACTGTTCAAGATCGATGAATATCTCTATGACAATATGAGTTCACATTTCTCCGATGGCGGAAATTACATAGTCACAAATTTACCGGTCCGCTTTAACTACGCTCTTACAACGCCTTTCAGGGCAATGGTGGGAGCTGCTGTACAGATAAAGAAACTTGCACTTGTAAGCCTTGATTATGAGTTTGTTGATTATAGTGTTGCAAGGTTCTCAGAGACAGGTGATGAATATAATTACAGTATAAAGAACTCGGTCATCAGACATACTCTCAGATCAACTTCCAACCTTCGACTTGGAGCAGAATTCAGACTTAACAAGCTTTATTTGAGGGGTGGTTACAGTTATTATGGGAAAGAATGGGAAAATGATGATCTGAATGATAATCTTGACTATAACTCCATTTCTTTCGGAGCAGGATTCCGGGAACAGAATGTTTTTATCGATTTCGGCTATACGGGAATGATGAATCCTCATAAATATGTTCTGTATGATTCAACTGTCGAGACATTAATATCCAATATGGATATCAACAAGAATATGTTCTCGGTTACATTCGGTTATAAATTTGGCTACTAATACTTTGTTTGACTTCCTTGAAAGAGGCTGTTTCACTTGAGACAGCCTCTTCTTTTTGAATTCCTTCCTATATTTTTTTTATCAGGGCGCTTCCATTTTTATCGGGCATAGGCACAGGTGATTCAGCTTTTCCTTTGAAAAACTCATCAACAGCATCATGGGCCCCGCCCCAGGTATTATAATCATGAATGACCATGTAGCCTCCCTTGCTTGTCCTTGGATAGAAATAATTCAAGGCAGATAATGTGGGTTCAAATAAATCCATATCAATATGGATAAATGAAAATATCTTTTCACTGAAATTTTCCGGTATCGAGCCTGGAAAAACTCCTTCAACTGGCACAACATTATCATTTTTTGGTTTTATATAATTGATTACATCTCTTGAAACAGCAGATTTAAAATGACTTTGAATTGAATGACCTGTTCTGCTTTTTTCGATAGCCAGGTCATCCTTATCAAATCCTCCATATGTGTCAAATAAATACAGCATTCTCTCAGGAACATAATAATGTATTAGTTTCGCCGTAAAACCTTTATAGACACCTAATTCAACAAGATCACCTTTGATCTGGTTTATAAGGATATCTTTTAATATCAGGATCAGCATATCCCTTCGCACCAGGTCCCATGGTGTATTATAAGATACAATTTCTCTTTTTATGCTGTCATTTAAAATATAGAATCCTCCTGTTTTCTCTATAATTCTTAAATTATGATATCTTGATTTTGGATGTATATCCATCTGACTTTGCAGGTAAAATGCCTGATTCATTGTTATTTTAGAGAGATTCTGCAAAAGTCTGCCAACGATTTTATTTATGTTAGGTTTTGTCCCCATGGAAAAAACAGATTGATATGGTTTCGAATATAATTACAAATCTAAAGGTATTGTAAAGCATCCTTGCCTGTATTGAAAACCAGGTCAATAATACTTAATCCTGGATTAAAATTCTTATTGCCTGTGAAAACCTGTATATATTCTTTTGCATTATAGCCGGATTCTTTTTTTGGACTGATTGTATACCTGAAGTCACTTTCCATAATTCCAACGGGCTTGAAATCAGTTGTATAGGATATCTTTGCTGCAATATTAATCATTTTCATGACAGCCTTCAGAAGATCCATATTCAGGTCAAGAAGGAATTCATGACCTGAAAGGATGATCTTTTCAATGATCTCAAAATAATAAATGAAAAAAGGAGAGGATTTATATGATGCGGATAAGGCTCTAAGATGTATTTGCTGCCATTTTTTTGAATAGTCAATCCTGATCTCCTTTACCGGTGTTTTATGATAGCTGCCCAGGTACACGGGAACCGTAAGCAGCTGAGGCCCGTCAGCCGAAAGAATATAACAACGGTTGCGATATGATTGCTTAAGGTAATTTTCTTCTCTTTCAATAAAAACTTTCTCAGCTTTTATAATATGAGCAAAGTATTCAATGGGCGGCAGGTAAGCTGTTGTAAGTAATATTTTACCGGCCATAATTCATCCTGTTGATCATGCTTGCTGAAAAACCTGCGCCAAAACCGTTATCTATATTTACCACAGTTACACCGGCAGAACAACTTGTCAGCATTGCGAGGAGGGCGGATATTCCTCCGAAACTGGCGCCATAACCCACGCTTGTCGGGACTGCTATGACAGGTTTGTCTACCAGCCCGCCGACCACACTGGCAAGAGCTCCTTCCATGCCGGCAATCACAATTATCACCGCACAGCTTCTTATTTCAGGAAGCTTATCCACAAGCCTGTGTATCCCGGCAACACCTGCATCATAGATCCTTATAACTTTATTGCCAAGCAATTCTGCAGTAACAGCTGCTTCCTCTGCAACCGGGATATCTGATGTGCCTGCTGTAATAATTCCAATTTTACTCTCAGGGAATTCCGGCTTTTTTTTCTGAACGGAAATAATCCTTGCTTCGTTGAAGTAAACAGCCTGAGGAATGATATCCCTGACTGCATCGTACATTTCCACAGTTGCCCTGGTGCCAATGACATTATTCTCCTTTTCAGCCATAACCCTGAAGATCCCTGTCACCTGTCCAATGGTCTTCCCGGCGCAATAGATTATTTCGGGGTATCCTGTCCTTATTTCACGGTGATGGTCAATTCTGGCATAACCCAGATCTGTATATGGGAAAGTCCTCAGTTTCTCAAGAGCTTCTTCGGTGCTGATGGCACCCGTTTGGATATCCTTCAGCAGTTTTTCAAGTTCTTTTCCCGTCATTATTATCCTTTTTCAGGGTCCATGCTCCCTGTTCTGTAACCCTCAAGATCCAAAGATATATATCTGAATCCGATTTTTTTCAGATCACTAACAATAAGTTCCCTGCCAGGATCATGAATGATCCTATCAATATATCCGGGCATACATTCAATTCTTGCAACCTCACCGTGTATCCTCACCCGGGTTCCGGGGTAACCCTTTTCAAACAGGAGGTCCTCTGCTTTTTCAATCTTTCGAAGCATTTCCTCTGTTACCTCTGTATTATAGGGTACGCGGGTAAGCAGGCAAGCCATTGCCGGCTTATCAAACAATGACAGCCCTGCCTTTTTTGATAACTCCCTGATATCGCTTTTGGTCAATCCTGCCTCCGCAAGAGGGCTCCTGACGTCCAGTTCCCGTAGTGCCCGGAGGCCGGGTCTTAAGTCACCTGTGTCATCAGCATTGGTGCCATCAACAACATATTTAAAGTTGTTCTCCCGGGCAAAATTCATTATCTCAGTGAAGAGGTTTTTTTTACATAAATAACACCTTTCCGGGGGATTATGCCTGATAGACGCAGAAAATTCCAGATCGATTATTTTAAAGTCAATCCCCTCTTTTTTTGCAAATCCGGCAGCATCATTTATCTCCCTGGCAGGCATGTATGGTGTCCTTATGGTAACAGCCATTATCCTTAGCGAGCCCAGGGATTTCGCCCTGTGAACCAGGAATGAGCTGTCGACACCTCCTGAAAATGCAATCACAAATGATTTAAGATTCTTTAATATTGAATCGAGTCTTATTAATTTGGTTTCTGGCATTCTGTTGATTTTAACTTTTTTCTTTTCCCTGCTTCCGGTTGCCGGTTGCCGGTCGCCCGTCGCCTTTAAATATTTGCGCCATAATACTATTATACACTTCTTTTACCGGTATCCCTTTTTCTGAAGCGATTTTTTTGCATTCTTCAAATTCCGGTTTGCAGGAGACCTCCTTTCCCTTGTAGAAAGAACGTTTAATTTTAACTTTTCCGTAAGCGGTCTTTATGGTATCAAATTCTCTTGAAAGTGTATCCTTTCTGAAGGTAAAGGTCCTGATCCCGACAGATGTGGATTCCAGGAAAATGATCTCTTTTAAAATATCTGCAAGTCCTTTTTCACAAATGACACTGAGAATATTACCGGGTCGTCCTTTTTTCATTAAAATACTTGAGATGAACACGTCTGAAGCTCCTGCATCAAATAACTTTTCAGATATATACTCAAAGAATTCCGGATTCATGTCATCAATATTGCATTCAAGAAGGAGAGCATCGTGACCTGCCTTGTCATCTTCAGTCTCTCCCAGGAAAACCCTGAGGAGGTTCGGGACATCTGGATGATCCTTCTGGCCGATACCATATCCTGTTTTTTCTGTTATGAAAGGAGGGAGATCCCTGAAATGTGTCCCGAGGGAAGCCAAAATGGCAGCTCCTGTGGGAGTTGTAGCCTCAAAATCAACACCTCCTGTTCTGACAGGTATTCCCCTTATTATTTCGGCAGTTGCTGGTGCCGGGACAGGCAGCTTTCCATGGCTGCATTTTACAAAACCGCTTCCAAGCTCTACCGTGGAAACTAGCACCGCATCAACACTGAGTGCATTAAAACAGATTGCGGCACCCACTATATCGATAATTGAATCTATGGCTCCGACTTCATGAAAGTGGACCTTATCCGGAGATATACCATGGACTAAAGCCTCTGCATCAGCCACCTTCATGAATATTTTTTTGCTCAGATCTTTTGTTTTCTTATCCAGTCCCGAGTTATTTATAATGCGTTCAATATCAGAAAGATATCTATATGCTTTTTCAGATTTTGTTTGTATTACGGTCACTTTCGTGCCATTGATCCCGTGTCTCTGATCCTTCTCAGCAGCCAGTTTCCATCCTTTCAGCTTTAGTTTATTCAATTCTCTGATAAGAAATGATCTGTCGATGCCTAGATCTAACATAGCGCCAAGATTCATATCACCGCTCATACCTGAGAAACAATCGTAGCAGAGAATTTTCATTAACTGTCTGTTTTAATTGAATTATGAACATCAGAAAAGACAAAAGGTTCTGATTTTCGTCGCTAATATAGTATTTTAACCAATAATTTGATGCCTTCCGGAAACAAGGGAACGGAAAAGATGCTATCAAATAAATCCAAGGTTGTTACGTGAGTTGTACAGAAACGGTACAGAATAACAAAAAAAGTTGTATTTTTCGCCCTTTATTCTGATAATATCAGATCGAAAAAGCTAATCCAGACATGAAAAGAAGAGATTTTCTCAAAAGATCGGCAGGCGCTGGCCTGGCGGCAGGGGCAGCAATCAGTATCGGGCGATATGATAAATTGTGGGCAGCCACACCAGGAAGGGCAAAATATGATATGGTTGCAGTTATGGGAGGCGATCCGGATGCGATGTTTGATCTTGGAATCCAGGAACTTGGAGGACTGGGAACATTCATTCAGAAAGGCCAGAAGGTACTGGTCAAACCAAGCATCGGATGGGACGTTCTCCCTGAACTTGCTGCAAATACAAATCCTTTGCTGGTAAAGAGAATAATAGAGCATTGTTTTAAAGCAGGAGCAAAGGAAGTTTACGTTTTTGACCATACATGTGATAACTGGGCAAATTGCTATAAAAACTCAGGAATTGAGAAAGCAGCAAAAAATGCCGGGGCAAAAGTTGTTCCGGGGGCGTCGGAAAAATACTATCAGCAGGTAGATATCCCTGGAGGGGTAAAACTGAATGGGGCAAAAGTGCATGAACTTCTCCTTGAAACAGATGTGTTTATCAATGTGCCGATACTGAAGGATCATGACTCTACAAGAATGACATGCTGTCTCAAGAATATGATGGGAGTTGTCTGGGACAGAGGTTACTGGCATTCAAATAACCTGAATCAGTGCATTGCCGATTATGCATTATTTGAGAAAAAACCTCATCTGAATATCATTGATTGTTATAATGTAATGGTAAAACATGGTCCCCAGGGTGTATCGAAGGAAGACCTTGTACTGATGAAATCGCTGATCCTGACAACAGATTGGGTTGCAGGTGATGCAGCTGCCTCCAAAATGCTTGGTATTGAAACTGAAAGAATCGAATATATCCCTATAGCCCATAATATGGGACTGGGCAACATGAACCTTGACTCGCTCAATATAAGAAGAATTAAAATGTAATTTCTGATGAGGTCGCGTAATTTAAGAAGATTCCGCATTTTCTTTTCAACAATTGTCTTCATCTGCTTCTTTATTGTATTCGCTGATTTCACATATTTAATTCCGTCAAAATATATCAACATTCTGCTTTCCCTGCAGTTTATCCCTTCATTCTTAAAGTTCTGTGATCTTGGAACCCTTGCATCAGCCGGCTTCGCAGCTGTTCTCATTCTTACTTTCCTGACCGGAAGAACATACTGTTCCTTCCTGTGTCCCATGGGTTTAGGACAGGATCTTTTCAGCCGGATAGGCGGCCGTATTAAAAAGAGATTCCGGAGATATGGCTATAAGAAGCCATTTACAATAATCAGATACTCCATTCTGGCAATAACACTGACCATAACTATTGCCTGGGGTGTTTATCTGCTTACCCTGCTTGATCCCTACAGTATATTTGGAAGGTTCATGACCTTCTTCGCAAAACCCGTGGTAATTCTCATAAATAATCTTATTGCCGGGATCCTGGGAAAATTCGATGTTTATTCTTTAAGTAATATACCGGTCAAAGGATTCCAGTTGCTTGCATATTCGATTCCTGTTCTGTTTTTATTATTGATCGGAGCCCTCTCTCTTACAAAAGGCCGTCTCTATTGTAATATGATATGTCCCGTAGGAACACTGCTGGGACTATTCTCAAAAGTTTCGATTCTGAGGATTAAAATTAATGAAAGCAAGTGTACGAAGTGCGGCCTTTGTTCAATAGGATGCAAATCATCATGCATTGATTTCCTCAAGCACGATGTTGATGAAAGCCGGTGTGTGGACTGCTTTAATTGTATAAATATTTGTCCTGATAAAGCCATATCATATGGCTTTGTAACCCTGAAGAAAAAAGTCAGCAAAACTGATACTGAGAAGCGTAAATTCGTTGCGGGATCCCTGGCACTGCTTTTTGGCCTGCCATTTATCGCAAGGGGACAGGATAAAAAGACCCCTGTACCGAAAAAAGCTTCGACGGTTAAGGAAAACAAGACATATCCGGTATGTCCTCCCGGAGGAGTATCAATAGAAGATTTCAATACAGATTGCACAGCCTGCTCCCTTTGCATAACAGCCTGCCCGAATAAAGTTCTTCAGCCGGCCCTGCTGCAGTATGGTGTCAAAGGCATAATGCAACCGGTAATGGATTACCATAAAAGCTTCTGTACCTATAATTGTACAGTTTGCACCGAGATATGCCCGACTAATGCTCTGCACCCGCTGGTTCTTGAGGCCAAGAAACTCACCAGGATCGGTAAAACCAATTTTATAAAAGACAATTGCATTGTTAAAACGGAAAAAACAGCCTGCGGAGCCTGCTCTGAAGCCTGCCCCACCAAAGCCGTATATATGATCCCTTATGAAGGCAACCTTGTAATACCGGAGACAAACGTTGAAATTTGCATTGGTTGCGGTCATTGTGAATTTGCATGCCCGACAACACCTTACAAGGCAATTTTTGTTGATGGTGTACCGATTCATGAGGCTGCAAAAAAACCTGAAAATGTGGAATCTGAAATGGAGACCCCTGTCGAATTCCCGTTCTGAACATTTATTGGCATAATGATATCATGAAAACATGATAATTGTTTGCTTTGAGTGGCGATAATCAGCTAATTTTGTTATTAGTTGAACTTAATCTGATTCATTACTATGAAACCATCACATATTGAGCATATTGGAATTGCGGTCAGTAACCTTGAAACTTCAATCGATTTTTATGAGAAGGTTTTCGGACTTGAGTGCTATAATATAGAAGAGATAGCGGAACAGAAAGTAAGAACTGCATTTTTCCGGGTGGGACAAACAAAAATTGAGCTTCTCGAATCAACTGATCCACAGGGACCAATAGGAAAATTCATCGAAAAACGAGGTGAGGGGATACACCATATAGCTTTTGCCGTAAAAGATATTGAAAAGCAGTTAAGGCATGCAGAGGAGCAGGGTGTCAAGCTTATTGATACGGCCCCAAAAAAAGGCTCTGAGAAGCTTGATATTGCATTTCTTCATCCAAAATCAACATCAGGAGTTCTGATAGAGGTATGTGAGGATAAAAACGTTAATTCAGACCATATATGAACAGGTTGACTGCAACCGCAGGCAATGCAGGGCCCAAGGTAAGATCGGACTGTAAAATCACCCTTGAGCTCAGGCAAAGGGGCGGAATTGATATTGATCTGACATCAAAAGTACAAGCGCTTTACGGTGACTCAATCACCAGCCTGTGCATTGATATTCTCAGATTCTTTAAAATCAGGAATGCAAAGGTGATAATAACTGACTCGGGAGCGCTTCCATTTGTAATCGCTGCCAGGCTCGAAGCCGCAGTCAGGAAACTGATAGATACAGATCTGGAGTTTCTTCCTGAACTTATAAGGGAGAACAGGTATTCATCATCCGCGGACAGGTTCCGGTTCTCGCGGCTATACCTTTCCGGGAATACCCCCAGCATGATGCTTAATGCTGGACTCCATTCTGCGGACGGTATCATATTGGACCTGGAAGACTCTGTTGCACCTGAAAAAAAGGATGAGGCAAGGATACTCGTAAGAAATGCTCTCCGTCAGATCGATTTCCGGGGAGCCGAAAGAATGGTCAGGATAAACCAGGGTGAAACAGGACTGAAGGACCTCCGGTCAGTGATACCTCATAATGTTAATCTTGTTTTGGTACCGAAATGCGATATACCCGACCAGGTAAAGATCATTGACAGAGAGATCTCTTCCATAAGGAAAAGGTTAAAGATTAAGAATCCGGTCTTCCTGATGCCGATCGTTGAAAGTGCCCTTGGAATTGAAAATTCATCAGATATCGCAAAGGCTTCAGAAAATGTTGTTGCACTGGCTATCGGCCTCGAAGATTTTACTGCCGACCTGGGTGTCACCAGGACTGCTGAAGGGAAAGAATCATTATATGCCAGGAGCAGGCTGGTAATAGCTGCAAAGGCTGCGCGAATACAGCCGATAGATTCGATATTCTCCGATGTAACCGATATGGAGGCACTGAGACAGAATGTACTGAATTCAAAAGCGCTGGGTTTTGAAGGAATGGGATGCATTCACCCGAGGCAGGTTGCCGTTATAAATCAGGGTTTTGCTCCTGATGAAACTGAAATAGAAAAATCAATGAAAATCATGATTGCATTTGAGGAAGCCAGGAAAAAAGGACTTGGAGTTGTGGCAGTCGGATCAAAAATGATTGATCAACCGGTTGTTCTCAGGGCTCAGAAAACCATTGATCTGGCAATAAAGCTTGGTAAGCTGCCAGGGAACCGGACAGGAAATTTGCCTTCGGTAAAGAGTTAATCAATTATTGTTCAATAATATGGCAGTCAAAACAGTAATAAATGCTGCAGGCAGATCTGTTCCGCTGGAAATTAACGGAAAGCCTGTTATCCCGTTCAGGGGAGTCGGCAAATACAGACCTGAAGGCGGGAAATATTCGCCTCCCATACCAACTTGCCAGGATTTTCCCGGCGATGGGAATAAGGTTGTAAGCTCACTGGAGGAAGCATTAAAGAAGTGCGGTCTCCACAACGGCATGACAATTTCAACACATCATCATTTAAGGGACGGCGACCTGATAAGCAACAGGATTTTTGAAATTGCATCGGCAATGGGAGTGAAGGACCTTATATGGTTTCCTTCTGCATCCTTTCCGTGCAATGATCCCGTGATCAAATATCTCGACAACGGAACAATAAACAGGATAGAAGGAAGCATGAACGGTCCCCTGGGCAGATATGTATCAGAAGGAAAAATGAAAGGTACCGCTGTTCTCAGGTCACACGGAGGAAGGGTTCAGGCAATACAGGACGGAGAAGTCAGGATTGATATTGCAGTTCTTGCGGCACCTTCCGCCGATTCCTTCGGAAATGCAAAAGGAACAGGCGGAAGTTCATCATGCGGTGTTCTCGGATATGCAAAAGCCGACAGCATGTATGCATCAAAAGTAATTGTTGTTACTGACAATCTTGTTGACATGCCATGCTTTCCAATGGAAATAGAAGGCAATTATGTTGATTATGTAGTGGTTGTCGATAAGATCGGGATACCCGAAAAGATCGTCTCAGGCACAACTGAGATAACCAAAAGTCCTGACAGGCTTCTTATTGCTGAGCTGACGGCTTCATTTCTCGAAAAATCGGGGATTCTGAAAGATGGTGTGACTATGCAGGCAGGAGCCGGCGGAACTTCGCTTGCCATAGCAGTTTTTGTTCATCAGATATTAAAACAGAAAGGTTGGAGATCAAAATTCGGCTTTGGCGGAAGCACAAAGTATATGGTAAAAATGCTTGAGGAGGGACAAATGGGATATATCCTTGATGCACAGGCATTTGATCTTGATGCTGTAAGATCAGTGGAAAATAATCCCAACCATGTTCCTTACCCGGTTTTCAATGCCTATAATTATCATTCAAAGGGCAACCTGACCAGCATGATGGATATAATGATACTTGGAGCAACCGAGGTGGATCTGAATTTTAATGGTAATGTGGTAACACATTCCGATGGTTATCTTCTTCATGGCATAGGCGGCTGGCAAAATTGTCTTCATGCACGGAATGTTATCCTGCCGCTGCCTCTTTTCCGTGACAGAATACCTGTGATAGTTGATGAAGTAACTACGCTTTGCGGGCCAGGTGAACTTATTGATGTTATAATTACCGAAAGGGGTATAGCAATAAATCCCCTGCGTAAAGACCTGATAAAGAGAGTGAAAGGAAGCGGGCTTCCTCTGAAAACGATTAAGGAGCTTAAGGATGAGGCGGAGAAAATCTGCGGTAAGCCTCAGAAAGCACGGTTTGATGACAGAATCGTGGCAGCCGTAAAATGGGTCGATGGTACCGTGATAGATGTTGTAAGAAAGATCAGAACAAAATAAACAAACAGATATGGAAAGTTATAAGTGTGCCATCTGCGGATACATTTATGATCCGGAGCAAGGAGATCCCGCCGGTGGAATTAAACCAGGCATCGAATTCAGTGATCTTCCGGCAGACTATGTCTGTCCCCTTTGCGGTGCTGGTAAAGATGATTTTTTATGCTGTGATTAACCGGGAACAGACAACATTCCGGTACAGGTCAATTCTTTGTTATTGCAGGGGGATCCTGGTTATGACATCCGTAAGCAGGTTCCAGAACATCAGAACAGTTTTTATTTCAATTTTTTCCTCAGGAGTATGCGCTCCCCTGATTGTCGGACCAAACGAGATCATATCTATACCCTTGAATTTCTGATAGATAAGACCGCATTCAAGCCCGGCATGTATTGTCCTTATTTTTGGCTCCTTCCCGAAGAGCCTATTATATGAATCCCGCGTGATTTTCAGTATTTCTGAGGTCATATTGGGCCGCCATCCCGGGTATCCGTCAGAGTGGACAACTTTTGCTCCTGCAAGTTTCAGGCATGTTTCAACCATTGCTGCAACATCGCGCTTGGATGATTCAATGGAGCTGCGCTGAGTAGTAATGATATTTATTGTATTTTCCTCACCGAATTTGACAGATGCAAGATTTGTGGATGTTTCGACAAGATTATCCATTTCCTTTGACCATGCGATGGCACCATGAGGACAGCAGGTAAGCGAATTCAAAAACCTGCTCTGATTATCCCGGTCCATTACAAACCGTGGAAGATCAGTATCCTTAACAGTTATTTTAAATTCCTTTTCAATATCCCCGATCTCTTCAAGCATAATCGATTGAAAATCTTCGATCCAGCTTTTTATTCTTACGACAGAAGATTGTTCGAGCACAATGGTGGCAAATGCCTCCCTCGGGATAGCATTGCGCAGATTGCCGCCATCAAAATTGCTAAGGGAAATATTGTATTCATTGGAGAGGTTCCAGAGAATCCTGTTCATAATCTTTACTGAATTGCCAAATCCCTTATGAATCTCGTCACCCGAATGTCCCCCGTGAAGGCCTGTAACAGATATTTCAAGAGCAGAGGTTCCTGCCGGAACAGGTTCAGGAATAAATTCTATTGTACCGATAGTATCCATCCCTCCTGCACATCCGATGTAAAGCACACCCTCATCTTCTGAATCGAGGTTTATTAGTATCTTCCCTGAAAAAAAATCAGGCTTCAGATTTATGGCACCAGTCATTCCTGATTCTTCATCAATAGTAAAGAGACATTCTATTTTTCCTGCTTTAAGGCTTTTATCAGTAAGAATTGCCATTTGTGAGGCAATCCCGACCCCGTCGTCTGCCCCAAGCGTTGTTCCGTCAGCTGACACCCATATGCCATTTACCACAGGTATTATCGGATCAGTCTGCCAGTTATGGGGATGATCAGCATTCTTCTCACCAACCATATCCAGATGACTTTGCAGCACTACAGTTTTCCTGCTCTCCATACCCGAAGTGGATGGTTTTACTATCAGGATATTACCGATTTCATCCTCCTTTGATTCAAGATTATTCTTTTTTGCAAAATCAAGAAGGTATTCTCTTATTTTTCCCTCATTTTTTGAAAGCCGTGGTATTTTGCAGATCTCTTCGAAATATTGCCAGACCGGGGAAGGCTTTAATCCCTTGTAAACGCTCATTCTATCTTTTTAGTGACATTGAATCAGGCGACAAAAGTACTTAAATTTTCAGAACCTTATTATATGATTGATAAATAGATTTGCTTTTTACGGCATGTCAAATTTTCGTTATTTTTACCCTGACTTAAATCACAGGAATAATGGCAAAACGGACTATTGTAGCTCTTCCGGGTGATGGGATAGGAGCTATAGTACTTAAGCAGGCAGTAAGAGTACTTGATGCTGCAGGATTTGATGCGGAGTATATCTATGGAGATATAGGATGGGAATTCTGGCGAAAAGAGGGAAATCCTCTGCCGCAGCGGACACTGGATCTTATTGAAAAACATAAGATTGCACTTTTTGGAGCAATAACATCAAAACCAAATGATGAAGCTAAAGCTGAACTGGCTCCTGAGTTGCAGGGAAAGGGTTTTGCCTACTCAAGCCCGATCGTAGGATTACGGCAGCATTTTAACCTTGATATATGTGTCCGTCCATGTAAATCCTATAAGGGAAATCCTCTTAATTTCATCAGGAGAGGAAAGGGAAATACAATCGAGGAGCCGCTGGTCAATGTGGTCATATTCCGGCAGAATACAGAATGCCTCTATTCAGGAGTGGAATGGACAAATCCCCCTGAAAATGTCTATAAGGCTTTTCTGACACATCCAAAGTTCAGGCAGAATTTCGGGAAAGTCCCCGTCGAAGAACTTTCCTTATCGACCAGGATATTTACCAGGAAAGCCACCACCAGGATCCTCCTTGCAGCTTTTGAACATGCGCGTAAATATGGTTACAAATCGGTAACGGTCTGCGAAAAGCCAAACGTGGTGAGAGAAACCTCAGGACTGATGTGGAAGCTGGCAAAGGAGGTACAGCAGAACTCATTTTCTGAAATCAGGCTGCTGAACACAAATATTGATGCCCAGATGATGTGGCTGACAAAAAATCCTGAAGACTATGGTGTTATCGTGGCCGGTAATATGTTCGGAGATATAGCCTCTGACGCGTTTGCCGGTCTTATCGGAGGTTTGGGTTTTGCTTGCAGCGCCCAGTTCTCAGCTGATGGAATCGCCGTCTTTGAGCCAACTCATGGATCGGCTCCTAAATATGCCGGTTACGAAGTGTCAATCGTAAATCCTGTTGCAATGATTGAATCGGCCTGCATGATGCTTGATTACCTGGGTGAAAATAAGATATGCCAGTCGATCCGCAAGGCAATTGCTGACGTGATCAGAGAGGGCAGGGTAAGAACCTATGATATGATGAAGATGCAGGGCAGTCCTGAGGTCATTAAGAACGGTGCTGCATCCACAGTTCAGATGACTGATGCAATAATTGCCGGGTTAAAAAAATAAAACTGATCGGAAATGACGGAAAAGGTTAAGAAATTATGGCCGGAGCTAGACTGGATCAGCGATCAGTCGCTCAGGGAAAAAACAGCAAGAACATGGGAGCTTGCCCTTGAAAGAAGTGTGCTCACCGCTGAAGATCTGGAGCATATTCCTTTTACATTGCTCTGCGGTCCGGATTTAAAGGTGAGCTTTATGGCTCACAAGAGATGTGTTGTCCATGTGGCAAGGGAAAGCGGTGAAAAGATAAATCAGTTCTTTGGCAGCGATCTGCCCGTGAATATGGATGTTCTGATATCCGGAGCCATACTTGCGGATGTCGGCAAGCTGCTTGAGTATGAGCTTGACAAAGACGGTAAGCCTTTTCAGGGCAAGTACGGACAGTACCTCCGGCATCCGTTTTCAGGTGTCTCCCTGGCTGAAGAGTGCGGCATACCTCCGGAAGTTTGTCATATTATAGCAGCACATGCTCGTGAAGGAGACCTTATCATGAGAACTACCGAGGCATATATCGTGCATCATGCCGACTTCATGACATTTGAGCCATTCAAAAGCCGGCTTGTCTGATCAAATCTGTGTTACTCCGTGGTTAAAATCTTTTAGGAAGATTTACCCTAACTTCATCTTTTCGATTTCCTCAATGTTCCTTTCGTTTGTAATTGCTTTGGCCTCAGGCGTATATAGAAAATCAATAAGATCCTGGTATTTGTCCATGATCTTGCCCCTGACAATTTTCATAACAGAATTCATCAGGCCGTTTTCTTCTGTGAATCCTTCTTCCAGGATGCCTATAGCAACGGGCAGCCACCTTTGCGGGAACATCTTTCCGTATTTCCCGCTAGTCCGGTATTCATTAACCTCGTTTTCGATAAGTGTCAGAACTGCTTTTTTCCCTTCTTCCGAAGCGGCGATGAGGTTCTTTTCTTCAAGGTAAAGCTTGAGCGCATGCTCGTTTGGCACCACAAGAGCAACTGTATATGGTTTCTGGTTATTGTAAAGCATGCACTGGTCAATATACTTTGACTGTTCTGTCATTGTCTCTTCTATACCTTCCGGGCTGAATTTTTCACCATCATCAGCAATCAGAAGACTTTTGAAGCGGCCAAGAACATAGAGATGACCATCCTTGGACATATAACCCATATCACCTGTATGGAGCCATCCATCTCTTATTGTATCTTTTGTTGCAGCTTCATTTTTCCAGTATCCGTGCATCACATTTCCTCCCCTTATGACTATTTCGCCTTTTTCACCGGTTTGTAATTCGTTTCCGTCTTCATCGCATATCTTCAGGTCCATATTATTGACAAGCACACCTGATGAACCCAGCTTGTGCCTTGCCATTGAATTGGACGAAATGGTAGGAGATGCTTCGCTCAACCCGTATCCCTGGAACATTGGAATTCCAAGGGCATAGAAAAACCGCTGAAGCTCAATATCCAGAAGAGCGCCGCCGCCTATGAAATAGTCAAGCTCACCGCCATACGCTTCACGGATCTTGGAGAAAATGATCTTATCATAAAGGTCAATGAGCGGTTTCTTAAGCTTTTGAAGTCCCCGTCCTTTGTTCCATCCCTCTTTGTTGTACGAATAAGATATTTTCAGTGCATGATTAAACAGCATTTCTGTCAATTTTCCTTTTTCCTTGATCCCCTTTTCGATATTTTTCCTGAAATTTTTAGCAATAGCGGGGACACTCATAAGAAGATTCGGTTTGATCTCTTTCAGGCATACGGGCAGGTTCCTGAGAGTTTCCATCGGCGTTTTACCTGTTTTGACTGAAGCAATGCTTGCCCCTTTTCCCATAAAGGCGAAAATGCCGCACGTATGAGCGAATGAGTGATCCCATGGCAGGATAAGAAGGGTTTTATAAAATGGAGGAATGTCCATGAGGCTATAAGCCTGGTAGACATTTGTCACATAATTGCCGTGTGTCAGGATAATTCCTTTGGGGTCGGCTGTTGTTCCTGATGTATAGCAGATATTGGCAAAATCGGAGGGTGTTATGTTTTTGAAATTCTCCTCGAATTTTGCCATGTTTCCCTTTGATTCGAGCCATTCCCTGCCGATTTTTCTTACCTCATTGAAATGGATCTCGTTAGGAGCATACTCTTCCTGTGTGTCAAAATGAATTATTTTTTCAATAAACCGGCAATCCCTGATAATCTCCTTAATCTTCTGGTATTGTATTGATGAGGTTAAGATCATCCTTGATTCTGAATGATTGAGCCGGAACTTGATTTCTTCCGGATTAAGTTTGGTTGATAAGGGTACATTGAACGCTCCGGTATATAAAATGCCAAGTTCACCTATGACCCAGCTGTTGCGTCCTTCGGAGATCAGACTCAGCCTGTCGCCTTTTTTAAGACCCATGGTTATCAATCCTGCAGCAAATTCATAAACCTGTTTTTTTGTTTCGCCATAAGTGGTTCCTTCATATTTATCTGCCGGTTTTTCCCACAGATACACATTGTCGCGGAACTTCTCAACGCTCTCTTCAAAAAATTGGATTATTGATTTCATCTGTTCAGTTTTTATGATAATCTTTGTTTTCAGAAGTCTAATATACAAAATCCCTGTTATTTAAGTCGAACTGTCAGCTTTAATATCATTTGGAATGATTTTCAATATTTTGTATATTTGAATATTGTCACGTTTAAATTATTGGAAAACAATTATTTATAAAACTTAAACTTTTAAATATGAGACATTTAACGGCTTTGGTCCTGATACTCATGCTGGCAACTCTTTCAGGCTGCAAGTATTTCAAGGGAAAGAAATTATTTGGCAAAAAAGCCCGCGAGACGGAGATGCTGAAGGCACGGCAGGACAGCATCCGTGTTGCAGATTCGATCATGAAGGTTCAGGAACGCCTGAAGGCCATTGAAGATGCCAGGCTTGATTCAATACGGCTGGCAGAGGAGAAAAGAGCCTGGGAACTGAAGAACAAGTATAATATCATTGTGGGCAGCTTTATCACTCCTGAATATGCAAGGACCCATGCTGAGACTTACCGTCAGAATGGATATGATGCCAGAATAATCAAAATGGAGGGCAGCAGGTTTGACCTTGTATCCGCCGAGGCTCATGAAAGCTTCAGGAAAGCTGTTGCGCGCCTGCAGCAATTCCAGGACACTGTTGAAATAGGCGCCTGGCTGTATATATTGAAATAGAGATTATTTTCTGAATATTGTCTCTTCCCTGTCAGGGCCGACGGAAACCATGGTTACCGGTAATCCTGTTTCCTTTTCTATAAATCCGATATATTTCTTGAGGTTTTCAGGAAGATTGTCATAATCTCTTATTCCTGAAATATCCTCTTTCCAGCCGGCTATCTCTTTAAAGACAGGCTCAACTGGCGAATTGTTAAAAGGAATCTCAAGGCACTCTTTCCCCGCAGAGAGGTAAGAAACACATACTTTTACAGTATCAAATCCTGACATTACATCACTCTTTGTCATGAAAAGCTGAGTGACTCCGTTGATCATGATCGCATATTTCAGTGCAGGCAGATCGAGCCAGCCGCACCGGCGCGGACGTCCCGTGGTTGAGCCGAACTCATGACCTTTTTCCCTTAAAACGCTTCCGGTCTGGTCGTTAAGCTCGGTAGGGAAAGGACCGCTTCCTACCCTTGTACAGTACGCCTTGAATATACCGAATACCTCACCGATATTCTTTGGAGAAATGCCAAGACCTGTACAGGCACCGGCACTGATTGTATTTGATGAAGTAACATAAGGGTAAGAGCCAAAATCAACATCAAGCATGGTACCCTGTGCACCTTCTGCAAGCAGCTTCTTGCCGCTTGAAATAAGATCGTTGATCAGGTATTCAGTATTTATGATCCGGAATTTTTTCATGAGCTCAATCCCTTCAAACCAGCCTGCTTCGTATTCATTCAGATCAAAAGCATAATCATAGGTTTTGAGCAGTGAGAGATGACGATTCAGATGATGATTATACAGATCCCTGAAATCTTTTTTAAGAATTTCGCCGGCACGTAAGCCATTCCTGGCAACCTTATCGGTATATGAAGGACCGATTCCTTTAAGGGTAGAACCTATTTTAGAAACTCCTTTACTATTTTCATAGGCTGCATCGAGTATTCTGTGGCCGGGAAGAATAAGGTTTGCCCTTGCTGAGATTATAAGTCTCTTGACCAGCTCACCGACAGAAGGTCCAAGATTCTCTATCTCTTTTTTAAATACTGCCGGGTCAATGACTACACCGTTGCCTATTATATTGAGCTTCTCAGGGTGGAATATGCCAGAGGGGATCAGGTGAAGCACATGCTTTACATTATTGAACTCAAGCGAATGGCCGGCATTAGGTCCTCCCTGGA
>CAZLCF010000023.1:0-20032 GCA_964557905.1 uncultured Rikenellaceae bacterium
CGGACTTTTGGAAAAGGACTTGTCCAGAATGGATATTACCTTACAGACGGATCAATGATAAGACTTACCATTGCCCGTTATTTTACTCCTACCGGCCGCTCAATTCAAAGCCCTTACAATGAGGGTTATGAGAAATATGTTGCGAATTTCTATAAAAGATATTCAGCCGGAGAAATGATTTCTGCCGATAGTGTGCATTTCCCGGACTCGCTGAAGTTCAGGACCCTTATTAACAAACGCACCGTATATGGTGGCGGAGGTATTATGCCCGATATATTTGTGTCAGTTGATACAACAAATTACTCGGATTATTACAGGAGCCTGGTAAGAAAAGGAATCCTGAATTCATTTATCCTGGAATATGCTGATAAGAACAGGGCGAAAATAAATGCTGAGTTCAGAACATTTAATGACTTTAACGCCCGGTTTAAGTTCACTGCTCAGGAGATTCAGGATTTCATCAGGAAAGGTGAAGATGCAGGTGTTAAATTGAATGAAGTCCAATATAAAATATCTGAGAGTGAGATACTTATGGTACTGAAGGCGCTGGTAGCAAATAATATCTGGCAGACAAATGAGTATTTCCGGATTATTAACGAGAATGATAAAGTTATTGCTAAAGCCCTTGAGATAATATCAAATAAGGATACCTATAATAGTATACTTGGCTACAGGTAGCAGCAGAAAGTTAATAAGTACAAAATCTGAAATAGCTTATTAATGAAAGAAAAATATTTCTGTCCGGTTTAATAAAGTATATTCTTCCTAGCCGGTCTTTTGGGCGGTATAGAAGAACTCATATTTGTAGGTTACACTTTCCTCCGTCTCACTATCTGTATATGTCCATACAAGAATTTCGCCATCAATTGTGATTTCCCAAATAAATGCCTGATCACCCATATTTACGGTAAGGGTGCTGCCGCTTAAGGTCCATGTAAAATTTCCTGCTAACTCTCCGGTATCATAAATAATCCCTGCTCCCCCTTCAGCAAACTGAATTACCATCTCATTGGTCTCCATAAACATTGTGACTTCGGACTTCTTTACATTATTCTCATAGATAACATATTTATAGGATGTAACTTCCCATTTTCCGATTATTGCTTCGTCAAGAGGCACCTCTTTTTCGCAGGATGTCAACAGGGACGTAAAAATGATCATTGCAATACAGGGTACAGAGAATAATCTTTTCATTGTATGATATATTTAATTTCCGGCAAGGTAACTTATTCTTATGACATATTAAAACGGCAAAAAGAACGATCTTATTACAGTCTTTGGAAATATTCATTAGTTGGCATTTATATGTAGTTTAATAGTAATTTTGACGCGGATCATCTGTTAATATATTAACAATGAAGTTTATTGCAAAGACATTATACGGACTTGAAAACGTGCTTGCCGGGGAGCTCCGGATGCTTGGAGCATCTGAGATAAGACCTGTAAACCGTGGTGTGTTGTTTTCAGGCAGCAGGGAGATGATGTACAAGGTAAATTACTGTTCAAGAACGGCATTATCGGTACTGATGGCAATTGATGATTTCAGGATCGGATCACGGGATGATCTCTATATGGGGGCTTCAAAAATTGACTGGTCGGCAATCATGGATGCCGACCGCACTTTTTCTGTTGTTTCTGTCGTCAATTCAACGCTGTTTGAACATACTGCATATCCCGGGCTTATTGTTAAGGATGCGATAGCTGATTACTTTCGTAAAAGAGCCGGAAGAAGGCCATCTGTCAATACATCAGATCCGGATATCATCATTAATCTTCATATCAGCAACGACCATGCTGATCTATCTGTTGATTCATCGGGTATACCATTATACAAGAGAGGTTACCGGACAGGTCAGCCTTTAGCACCCCTGAATGAGGTTCTTGCGGCAGGTATCCTTATGCTTTCAGATTGGGATGCCTCGGCATCCCTGACAGACCCTATGTGCGGATCAGGAACAATACCCATCGAAGCCGGACTGATTGCTTGCCAAATACCTCCGGGAAAATTCAGAAGGTTTTTCGGATTCAGCAGATGGAATGACTATGATGAAGCTTTATTTAATAAGGTCAGAAAGGAATGTGACAGCAGGATTTGTAAATCACCTGTACGTATATCAGGAAGTGATATTTCAGAACAGGCTGTCAGACAGACGCTTAATAATATCAGAAATGCCGGACTAACTGATGCAGTAACCGTTAAAGTATCAGATTTTAAGGATATGAAACCGGTTGATAATGGTGGATTCCTGTTCATTAATCCGCCCTATGGTCAGAGGCTGAAGCCTGATGATCTTGATAAAATATACAGTATGATCGGCACTACTCTTAAGCACGCGTTCCCGGGATACAGGGCATGGATACTTGTCCCGCGCAGGGAATATCTGGCAAACATAGGATTAAAGCCAAAGTCAAAGCATACTCTTTTTAACGGTTCCCTGGAATGTATCCTTGCCGGGTTTGAATTATATTCAGGCACAAGGAAACTGCGGAATGGTCTGAAATCATCATAAACATATCATTTATCACAACATTTGCATACTTTTATCAAAAAATACAAATAATTTTATATAAATGAAGTGAACAAGTTATAATTTGGTAACTTCATATTTTTATTATATTTGTTATCGGAAAAACGAGACCTTATCCAAAAAGAAGCTTAAATGAGCTTTGATATAGAGAATTACGTAAAGGACCAGGCCAAAAATAACGTTATCCTTTTTTATAAGGGGAATGTTGATTCGGATGTCATTAATCATGTTCTTGATACGGTTGAGGACAAAATGGCAGAAGTAAATGAGCAGTCAAAGCTCAGGAAAAAGGTCTATAATGTTCTGGTCGAAAGTCTTCAGAATCTTTATCATCATGTCGACAAAGTACCGGACGATTTCGAAGATCAGTCTTCAGAGAAGTTTGGCCTGCTTGTTGTACAGAAAGTGGACACCGGTTATAAAATAATAACCGGCAATTTTGTACAAGCTGACAATGTTGAAAAACTTGAGGAAAAAATAAAGAGGATCAACAGGTCGTCACATGAGGAGATCAAAGAACTCTACAAGTTCATTCTTAATCATCAGAGGATCTCTGCAAAGGGTGGCGGCGGACTGGGTCTTGTTGATATAGCAAGAAAGACAGGCAACAAGCTTGATTATTCATTTAAAGAATATAACGATAAATACTCATTTTTCTACCTGAATATCCTGGTAGATGAAGAGGTTGAAGCCAAATAGCATTTAAACAAACTAAAAAACTTAATAAAATGGAACCGATCATTATTGAAGGAACACCGAAAACCCCAACTGTTAAATTCGATGCATCTGAAGGTGTATTTGAAATCAAAGGACGTTCAATTCCTGAAAACTCAGTTGAATTCTACAAACCTCTGGTAGACTGGCTCGACGGTTATAAAGAAACTCCTCTTACAAAAACTGTCGTTAATATCAGGCTGGAGTATTTCAATACCAGTTCTTCTAAATGTATCCTTGATGTCTTCAAGAAACTGGAGGCAATACATAAGGCTAAGAACGAAGTCGAGGTAAACTGGTATTACGAGGAAGACGACGAAGATATGCTGGAAGCCGGTGAGGATTATGAATCTATTATCAGGGTACCATTCAAAATGATAGAAATTGTTGAATAATTGATAGTGGTGAATTAATAATAACCTGATCGGTTTTCCAAAAACTAAAGGAGGGGCTGCGTAAGCCCCTCCTTCTTTATTCTGATCCCTTTTGTTTCTTCCCCATCGCCACCTCTCCGGAGTCGAGAAGCTTCTTAAGCAGTCTGAAATACAGTATAAAATAGAGAGCAATATTCATAATCCACAGGACTATCACATTTACAACAAATGTGTCAACGTACATACCAAACATCTTTTTGGATGGTGCATAAAAATGCGCTTTGATGAAGCTGTTTTTAGGATCCATATAAATAGGATCCAGCTTCTGGATGATCTCTCCTTTGAATTCAAGAAGCTTTACAGTCTCGTTTTTATTGGTCACGAACTCTTCAAGTGATTCATTGGTACACATATCCCTGAGCCTGAGGAATCCTTCACTGTCTTCTGACTGCAGTCTGGTTAACAGCGACTCTTTCATGTCCTTTGCTTTATTTGAATAGGCTATATAGTACCTTCTTATCATCTCAACATAGTTTAGAGCGGATGAAACTGCTTCCTGAGTTATTTTATCAGGAGACAGAAATTCCATCTGGTCAAACTTAACATCCGGAGTAAGAGCCTGTTCCTTTTTTATTTCGTTATAAGCCACCAGCAGATTTTTATTAAAATTTTCCCTTCTGGTACCCCTCTCCAGATCATTTTGGACATTTTCCAGCTTGCCCTTCACCTGGTTACACCAGAAATCTTTCTTGTATTTGGCTTTGCTCATCGCCTTGTCGTAAACATAGAACTGCTTCTCATACTTGTTATCCTTAAACTGCTTTACAGCCAGAGCTTCATAGCCCCAGCGGGCTGTGATAAACTCACCGTAGAAAGGAATAGAGACAGGATTTGTCAAAGGGATACTGGGATTGAGTTTCTCGAATTTAACCATTATCCCGCTGAGAATAATCTGTGGAATAACAAGGAAAGGGATAAGTATATATATTGTTACTACTGCCTTAAAGCTGTCGGAAATCACGAGTCCGAGCATGTTAGCTCCGGCCCAGCATGTGAAAAGAACAAGCCAGTACTCAAACCACATTCCTCTGATCCCGGTTATAAGGTTGCCTATTATCACAAAAGTCAGTGCCTGAATTGCTGAAATCCCGAGCTGGACAAACACTTTCGATAAAAGATAACTGTTCCAGCTCAGGTTCAGAAATGCTTCCCTTTTAAGGATCTTACGGTCCTTGATGATCTCTTCGGCACTCACAGTGAGACCCATGAATATGGCTATGATCACCGCCATGAAAATGTACACGGGGAGGTTGCTGTTCTCATACAGCGTATATTTGGGATTTACTGCACTTTCATCAAAATACCTGATCAATGAAGCAAGCGCGAGGGCAAGAACCGGTGCCTCAAGAAGAGTTATAAGCATGTATTGCGCATCAGCGATTTTTGAAAGAATATCGCGTTTTGTAAATACAAGCCACTGCTTAAACCTGTTTGGGGTTTTGAAATTTATCTCAGGGATTGTTGTTCCCGTTTCAATTAAATCCTCCTTTTTCTCTGATTTATAATGGTTGCTCCAGTCAGCCGGGGAGATGCGTCTTGTATCGGTCGGCTGCCCGCTTTCGGTGAATACCCGGGTCTCTACGATATTGAATATCTGTTCAGGATTCACATTACCGCAGACATAGCATTCACTTTCGTTGTAATTTGCCTGCTCAATTTTTCTTTTGAAATACTCGATTGATTCAATGGGATTGCCATTATATATAAGGTATCCTCCTGTGTCGAGAATAATAAGCTTGTCAAACATCTTGAATATATCGGAGGAAGGCTGATGAATAACTATGAAGAGCAGCTTCCCCTTACGCGCCAGTTCCTTGAGCAGGTCGAGGATATTTTCAGAGTCGCGCGATGAAAGGCCTGATGTCGGTTCATCGAGGAACATGATTGCAGGCTCACGGATGAGCTCAAGTGATATATTAAGCCTTTTTCTTTGCCCGCCGCTGATCTTCTTGTTCAAAGGACTGCCCACTTTCATATCACGGATTTCATATAAGCCCAGATTTTTCAGAGTATTATCGACCCTGTTGACAATCTCCTCTTCAGTCAGGTTGTCGAAACACAGCTTGGCATTATAGTAAAGGTTCTCAAAAACTGTCAGCTCCTCAATCAGAAGGTCATCCTGGGAGACATAACCGATCAGTCCCTTGATCTTCTCTTTATCCTTGTGAATGTTTACACCATTTATCAGAACTTCACCATCAAAGGGGGGATTTATTCCATTCAGAACACTCAGAAGGGTTGATTTGCCCGCACCGCTGGCTCCCATGATACCGACCATTCTCCCTGACTCTTCCTTGAAGCTCATATGATGAATGCCGACCTTCCCGCTCTTGAACCTGTATTCTATATTATTAACATCATAAACCACCCTTGATGCCTTGAATTCCTCCTTAAGGAACTGCATTGTAACGTCCCAGAAATAAACAGGTTTGATCTTATACCCTTTTATGGAAGATCCCTGGCTGAATGGATAGACTTTTTCTTCCTGCAGCAGCTGTCCGTTCATTGATAGTTCGCCGGAACCTTTAAACCTGGCAAAATACAACCTTACTGACGGTACAAAAAGGATCCATATCTGTCCTTTAAGCAGCTCTTTATAAACATGTTTTGCTTCCTTCAGACCGGATTGTTCATTGCCATCTACCAGCAGAATATTCTGATTATCAGGGATATTGTCAAATGAATTAAGTACAAAGCTTTCAATGAATGCATACTCTTCTTCTGTAATATTTAATCCTTCAGCAAGTGTGCTGATAAATCCCAGTTCAAGCTGACTGACCTCTTTACTGCCTGATTTACAGAATTCAAGGGCCTGGATGACCACAACAATCCTTTGTTCCTGGTCAAGCTGTCCCTGTTCGTTGATGTCTTTGCAGAGTTTTCTTATCCTTATGGCAATTGCACCCTCACGTCGTTCTGTACTGCTCTTTTCAAGCTTCTTCCTGGCTTCCTCAAATGCCTCATCATATTTTGTAAGATATTCCTTTACAAGTTCCTGGTTCAGCAAACGTTTCAGAAAAGCCTCAACGACACCCCTTCTCTCAGTGTCATCAGCCTGAGGTTTTGCAATAAGTGCAAAAAGCTGCATCAGGGTTTCTAGGATCTTTTCACTCATGGGAGATCAGTTTTTTATTTGGATTTGAAGTTATGAAATTTATTTCTTGGTACAAATAATCATGAACAATGATTTGGAAAAATTATTCAAATTCTTCTTTTCCTTTATCCTGAACCGCTCCAGATAAGTGATTGCTTTTAAAGAGCTATTGTAAGGGTAACGTCATTCTGACATACCTTGATTTGACCGGAATGCCAAAAAGTCCCGGATTTACTGCTGGCAGAGATTTTGATCGGTTATCTGAAAAGCTATTCACATGAATTTCAATAATTTCACTTTAAAGGCCCAGGAATCCGTACAAAAGGCTTTCAATATTGCCGCCTCTAAAGGACAGCAGGCTATTGAATGTGCACATTTGCTCAAAGGCATAATGAGCGAGGCGGAGAGTGTTACAGATTTTTTGTTCGGGAAAATGGGTATTGATACTACCCGGGTGTCAAGGGAAATTGACGGGCTGATTGATTCATATCCGAGAGTTTCAGGAGCTGATGCATATATTTCTTCTTCTCTGTCTGAAGCAATCCGGAAAGCAAATGATCTTACCGCGAAAATGAAGGATAAATTCGTGACAGCAGAACACCTCCTGGCAGGCATTCTCGAAACTGATGACAAAGCTTCGCGGATACTTAAGGATCATGGTGCAACGATGAAAGCCCTTAAATCAGCCATTGATGATTTAAGAAAAGGTGCTTCCGTTGAAAACCAGACATCGGATGATACTTTCAATTCGCTCAACAGATTTGCTATAAATCTGAACGACAGGGCAAGATCAGGCAAGCTCGACCCTGTCATAGGACGTGATGAGGAGATCCGCCGTATTCTGCAGATACTCGAGCGACGCACCAAAAACAATCCATTGCTCATTGGTGAGCCGGGAGTCGGAAAAACTGCCATAGCGGAAGGAATCGCCCACAGGATAGTCAGAGGCGATGTTCCGGAGGACCTTAAATCGAAAGTGATCTATTCGCTTGATATGGGCGCCCTTATAGCAGGTGCAAAATACAAAGGCGAGTTTGAGGAGAGACTAAAATCGGTTGTTAATGAGGTAATTGGTTCAAACGGGGATATAGTACTTTTTATTGATGAAATACATACACTTGTCGGGGCAGGCGCATCTGAAGGAGCCATGGATGCCGCCAACATACTTAAGCCTGCGCTGGCAAGAGGCGAGCTTAGGGCAATAGGCGCGACAACCCTTAATGAATACCAGAAATATTTTGAGAAGGACAAAGCCCTTGAAAGGAGGTTCCAGGTTGTAATGGTGGATGAACCGGACAGGGAAGATACGATCTCTATCCTCCGTGGCATAAGGGAAAAATATGAGTCTCACCATAAAGTTATCATAAGGGATGAGGCAATTATTGCTGCCGTTGACCTGTCAACTCGATACATTACAGACAGGTTCCTTCCCGACAAAGCCATAGACCTGATTGATGAAGCAGCCTCAAGGTTGAGGCTGGAGATGAATTCGGTACCTGAAGAGATTGACGAGGCTGAACGGTCCATTACCAGGCTTGAAATCGAAAAAGAAGCTGTGAAACGGGACGGCGATACGGAAAAAGTGGAGGATATATCACGTGAACTTGCTGAAATGCAGTCAAAAAGAAACGATCTGAAAGCTGCCTGGAATTCTGAAAAAGAGATTATAAGCAAGGTTCAGTCAAAGAAGGAAGCTGTCGATTCGCTGCGTTTCGAGGCAGAACAGGCTGAAAGGGCAGGCGACTACGGCAAAGTTGCTGAAATAAGGTATGGGAAAATCGTTGAGCTCGAAAAAGAGATCGCCGGTCTGAAAGAAAAAATTGAGAAGAAGAGGAGCAAGGGATCATTGATACGTGAAGAGGTGCTGTCGGAAGATATCGCGGAAATAGTTTCAAAATGGACAGGGATACCTGTTTCCAGGATGCTGGAAAGCGAGAAGGAAAAACTGCTCCGTCTTGAGGATGAGCTCCATAAAAGGGTCATAGGGCAGGATGAAGCCATAAACGCAGTTGCTGATGCGGTCAGACGGTCCAGGGCAGGTCTTCAGGATCAGAAGAAGCCCGTCGGTTCATTTATTTTTATCGGAACAACAGGTGTTGGAAAAACTGAACTGGCAAGGGCGCTTGCTGAATTTCTTTTCAATGATGAAAATCTCATGACACGTATCGATATGTCGGAATACCAGGAGAGACATTCAGTATCAAGACTTATAGGCGCACCTCCGGGATATATCGGTTATGAAGAGGGAGGCCAGCTTACAGAAGCAGTAAGGCATAAACCCTATTCAGTGGTGCTCCTTGATGAGATTGAAAAAGCCCACCCCGACCTGTTTAACCTTCTGCTGCAGGTTCTTGATGAAGGCAGACTGACCGACAATAAAGGACGCACAGTCAACTTCAGGAATGTGATCGTAATTATGACATCAAACCTTGGATCGGATATAATCAGGGACAGAATGGAAAAATGGAATAACAAGATGCCTGAAAAAGAAGAAGAACTTCTCCGGAAAGATATATTCATGCTGCTTAGAAAATCCCTGAGACCGGAGTTCCTTAACAGGGTGGATGAGATTGTGATGTTTAAACCCCTCGATATCAGGCAGATAAAAGAGATAGTTAAGATTCAGATTGAAGGAGTCAGAAAAATACTTAGAAATTATAATATCGAACTTGAGATAACCGATGAAGCTGTTGATTGGATGACTGAACGCGGATATGACCCACAGTCGGGTGCACGGCCTGTTAAGCGGCTGATACAGAAAGAGATAATAAATGAACTGTCAAAAGAATTAATCGCAGGGAGAATCTCAAAAGACTCTGGGGTAAAAGTATCTGTAAGTAAAGGGCAGCTAAAAATTATCCCCGGATAATTGACTGGCCACCGGTTCTCGGTTTAATAGGGCCGGTCGCCAGTCGCCGGCATTATCTCATTGATCTTATACATTCATCCCGGTCGTCGTAAATTTCAAAAACCGTATTGAGGTGGAGTGTTTTAAACACTTCCATTACAGCCGGTTCGGGATTGGCAAATTTCAGGGAACCATAATTGCTCCTGGCAGCTTTCATTATTGAAAGGAAACAGCCGAATCCCGAGCTGTCAATATATTCTACTCCCTTAAGATCAATAACCACCTTCGAATTTGCATTCTCAAACAATTTACCGATCTCATCCCTGATATCATCTGTGATCAGGGCGTTAATCTTATCAATTGAAAAGGTAATAATATCTACTTTATCTTGTTTCTCGACATTTATCATTTATCCTTTTTTTGCATGTTACTGATAAGATCATCAAGCTCTTTCAATGCTTCGTCAGTATCCTTCCTGAATCTTGATACATAAGATTCATATTTATCTATTTCCTTACCTTCCTTTGCCTGAAGTTCAAATGATTTAAGCATCACAGCCAGGTCTTTCATTCCCATTATTGCCACTGATGATTTTGCCTTGTGAGCGAGCAGTCCGAGGGTGTAGTAATCCTTCCTGGACAGGAGGGATATCATCTCGTTATGAAATTCAACAACCTGTTCTTTAAACATTGTGACAATCTCAATAAAGATTTCGCTGTCACCCCCGGATACCGAATCAAGGTACTCAGTATTAATGTACTTATAATCCATTACTGTTCGAAATCTAAGATCGGTTTAAAGGGGTGCAAAGAATTAAACAAATATAATAATATTTTTTTCTGATGACGTTAAATCTATAAAGGTTGTAAAGGTTTTTTTGAAAAAGGGAAATAAGTGCTATTTTTATAGTGACAAAAAACAACATCATGAAGCATTATCTGTATTCTCTGTGTGTCGTTTTAATATTCAGTTCATCAGTACTTAACGCACAATCTGACATTGCAGTCCGCAAGAAGGATTTTAAAAAGGAGCGTAAGGGTTTCAAGGAAGCCTGGAAACATGTTACTGCCGGTGACAGCTATTACATAGTGAAGGGGGTATATTACGGAAGTGCATATGATGAATACCTGAAAGCAATAGCCTATAATGGAGTAAATCCTGAACTGAATTATAAGACAGGAGTTGCAGCTCTTTTTTCTGATAATAAGGAAGAAGCAGCTGGATTCTTCCTGAAAGCCCTTCAGCTGAATAACGATCTGACCGGCGATATCCTTATTCTTACGGGAAGGGCGCTTCAGTATTCGGGACAATTCAGCGAGGCAGCCGGAAAGCTTAACGAATACCTGAATTCCTCAGGGAAAAAACCAAAACAGAGCATTGCAGTTGCAAAAAAATATCTGGAAGAATGTAATTCGGCGCTTGATGTTACAAAAGATACACTGAGGATTGAAATTAAAAACGCCGGATCGAATGTTAATTCAAATGCTGATGACTATGCGGAACTATTTTCAGCAGACGGTGAAACAATGTACTTTGCATCACGCCGTGAACTGTCCAAATCGAGCACTAAATATGATGATTCTCGTTTTGATGAAAACATATTTTTTTCGGTCCTGAATAACGGAACCTGGGGCTTTCCCGCCACCTTAGGCAAGAATATGATAACCGAATTATGTGAGACTCCCCTTTATCTTACACCTGCCGGTGAGGAATTATACATATATGCCGGTTATGAAAACGGCGGGGATATTATGGTGTCATCCAGGAAAAGAGGAAAATGGAGATCTCCATCACCAATACCTTTTAACATCAACACCAAAGGTTCGGAAACATCATTTGCATTTTCACCTTCAGGCAATGAGGTATGGTATGTTACAGATAATGGAAAAGAAGGACTGGGAGGTAAGGATATTTATTTTATTAAGAAACTGAATGACCGCAAATGGTCCAAACCGGTTAATGCGGGTCCTATGATCAACAGCAATTATGATGAGGAGTCAATAAGGTTTTCGGCGAGGGGCGATACACTCTGGTTCGCTTCCAGGGGACATGCTACTATCGGGGGCTTTGATATATTCTATAGCATCAGGAATCAGACTGGTGAATGGGGAAATGCGGTCAACTTTGGTTATCCGATCAATACTCCATGGGATGAATTATTCTTTCATCCTGCCCAGGGTAATGTCAGCTCGTTTTATTTTGTTTCAAACAGAGGCGGAGGAATAGGAGGGCTTGATATTTACAGCGGAAGGATACTGCCTCCTGAGCCGGTTATTATTCCGGTTGCTCCTCCGGAACCAGACACTGTTATTATAAGAGACACCGTGGTGGTAATAAAAGAGATTGTGCCTGAACTTCCCAAAGAGGAAGTATTGTATTTGGCAGGCACCATCAGGGATTCGGAAACTGAAGATCCTGTGATGGCAAAAATCGATGTCATTGACCTTACAACAGATCTTGTCGTTGCCACCACTGCCAGCTCTGATGCGGATGGCAGTTACAGGATTAAGCTCCCGGACAAAAAATCATATATGATTGATTTCAGGGCAAGCGGATTCCTTTCAGATATGAAGCGGATCAATATTCCTGAAACCTATTCGGAAAAGGTATATAGACTTAATGTCTCACTGATAAAAGTGAAAGTCGGGAAAAAAGTCGTTCTTAATAACATACTTTTTGAAACCGGTAAATCGATACTCACAACAGGCTCATATACAGAACTTGACAGGCTTGTGGGAATACTTCAGGATAATCTGCTGATGAGAATAGAGATATCGGGACATACTGACAATACAGGAAGTATCGATCTGAACAACAGGCTTTCTCAGAGCAGGGCACAGGCGGTTGTGGAGTATCTGGTTCAGAAAGGTATAGACCGTACGCGCCTTGAATTCAAAGGTTATGGTCCTCAGCAACCAATTGCGGATAATGCCACAGCTGAAGGCAGGAAGATGAACAGGCGGGTTGAATTCAAAATACTTGAATTCTGATAATCGTCACTCTTTTTGCTTTTTATCTTTGCATCCTTTGCGGTTAAATTAAAAACACGGCAATGAAAAATACTGCATTTACAAATTTCCATCTGGAGTCAGGAGCCAGGATGGTCCCTTTTGCAGGCTACAACATGCCTGTGGAATATACAGGCATAAATGACGAACATATAACGGTACGGGAAAAAGTCGGGGTCTTTGACGTTTCCCATATGGGCGAGTTTTGGGTTACCGGACCATCGGCATTGGATTTTCTACAGTACATAACATCAAACGATGTATCGGCTTTATTTAACGGCAAGGTGCAGTATTCCTGTTTTCCCAATGGAAAAGGAGGCATCGTTGATGACCTGCTTGTTTACAGATTCAACCCTGAAAAATACCTTCTCGTTGTAAACGCAGCAAATGTTGACAAAGACTGGAACTGGTGCGTAAAGAATGCCGGAAAGTTTGGACTGAAAACCGGTAAAGAACTCATCAATGCTTCTGATGATATTGCCCAGCTTGCTGTACAGGGACCAAAGGCTCTGAAGGCAATGCAAAAGCTTACTAAAACGCCGGTTATGGATATGAAATATTACACTTTTAAGGAGATTGAATTTGCAGGGATCAAAAATGTCCTGTTCTCCACGACCGGCTATACAGGAGCCGGCGGATGTGAGGTATATGTCAAAAATGAAGAGGGACCTAAGTTGTGGAATGAGGTTTTTGAAGCCGGTAAAGAGTTTGGTATCAAACCTATAGGGCTTGGTGCACGCGATACTTTAAGACTTGAAATGGGATTCTGTCTTTACGGGAACGATATAAACGATCAGACATCACCAATAGAGGCAGGATTGGGCTGGATAACAAAATTCACCGATTCAAAGGATTTTATTGATAAAGCACTTCTTCTCAGGCAAAAGAACGAAGGAGTTGACAGAAGACTGAAAGGATTTGTAATGATTGAGCGGGGTATTCCTCGCCAGCACTATGAGGTTGTTGATGGCAACGGAAATGCAATTGGTGAGGTTACCTCAGGAACCATGTCCCCGATGTTGAAACAGGGTATAGGGATGGCATATCTAGCTAAAGGATTCTGGAAACCTGATACTGAGATATTCATCCGCATCAGGAATAAAGACCTTAAGGCAAAGATTGTTAACCTGCCGTTCTATAATAAATAGCGGAATTAAGGCATTACGGCATTAAGGTTTTACGGCCTTAATGCCCTACAGCCCTAAAGCCTTGATTATGGTAAAGAGAAAGATTGAAACCTGTTTTTCACCAGCTTTGTATGAGCCTGACCTGCATGCAGATGCAATTGTTGTGATTATTGATATACTGCGTGCGACATCTGCCATCTGCACAGCATTTGCCAACGGGGCTGCATCAATAATTCCTGTTGCCGGGATTAATGAAGCAAAGGATTATAAGAAACGCGGATATCTGGTAGCTGCCGAGCGTGATGGCTATATTCTTGATTTTGCTGATTTTGGCAATTCCCCTTTCAATTTCACCCGCGACAAAGTTGCAGGTAAAACCATAGTTTACAGTACAACCAATGGTACGGGAATAATAAATATGGCCGCTTCAGCAAGTGCAATAGTGATAGGCTCTTTTCTTAATATAAGCGCTCTCGCCAATTGGCTGACAAAGCAGGATAAGGATGTTGTTCTTTTCTGTGCAGGCTGGAAAAACAGGTTTAATTTAGAAGACACGCTTTGTGCTGGTGCCATTGCTGAACGACTGATGAAGAGCGAACATTATTTCACCATCTGTGATTCCACGCTTGCCTCCATTGATCTGTGGTCGCTTGCTAAAAATGACCTGCCTGGCTACATTGAAAAAGCTGCACAACGGACCCGTTTAAGGGATAAAGGACTGGATGATTGTATCGGATTCTGCCTGACAGCTGATTTTACCGATAAGGTGCCAATTATAAAAAACAATATTCTTGTTGACAGTGCTTAATAAATATCAGAACTTAATTTCCCCAGTTTAACAGTGCCAAGTATTATTTATAATAATTTTACAAAACGGGTAGTTAAGACTTATAAACTTCTAAACAAAATAAAATCATTATGAAAAAACACAATTTTTATGCAGGTCCTTCAATACTGCCTCAGTACACGCTTGATAAAAGCATTGAAGGAATAAAGGATTTTGCCGGCTCGGGATTATCTGTTCTTGAGATTTCACACCGCAGCAAGGAATTCATTGCTTGCATGAACGATACTATCGCTCTGGTCAAGGAATTGCTGGAAATACCTACAGGATACCAGGTCATCTTCCTTGGCGGTGGCGCCAGCCTGCAGTTTGCAATGGTACCGATGAACCTGATGAATAATAAATCAGCTTATCTTGTCACAGGTGAATGGGCCAGCAAGGCATTCAAAGAAGCAAAGATCTATGGCGACGCAGTGGAAGTAGCTTCATCCAAAGACAAGAATTTCAATTATATCCCAAAAGACTATACTGTACCGTCAGATGCCGACTATTTTCATATTACAACCAACAATACGATATTCGGCACTGAGCTTAAGAAGGACCCGGATGTTAAAATACCTCTGGTAGCAGATATGTCTTCCGATATATTCAGCAGGCCTGTTGATGTATCAAAATATTCCCTTATATATGCCGGGGCACAGAAGAACCTGGCTCCTGCAGGCGTAACTTTAATTATCATTAAGGAAGATGTGCTTGGCAAAGTAACCCGCGCAATCCCAACGATGCTTGATTACAGAACACATATCAAAGCAGAATCAATGTTCAACACTCCGCCGGTCTTTACCGTATTTGCAGCACAACAGACCCTGAAATGGCTGAAAGATCTTGGCGGTGTGAAAGTTATGCATAAGAAGAACATTGAAAAGGCAAAGCTGCTTTATGATGAGATTGACAGGAATAAATTATTTGTTCCGACCATCAAGGATCCTGAGGATCGCTCAATTATGAATATATGCTTTGTAATGGCTGAAGAATATAAAGCCCTTGAACAGCCTTTTGCTGATTTTGCCAAATCAAAGGGAATGGTGGGTATTGCAGGACACCGTTCCGTAGGGGGCTTCAGAGCATCCACATATAACGCCCTGCCCAGGGAAAGCGTTCAGGCTCTGGTGGATGCAATGAAGGAATTTGAAAAGGACAAGTAAAGAAAACGACATGAAAATACTAGTTGCAACAGAAAAAGCTTTTTCCCTGATTGCAATAAGACAAATTCGTGAGGTGACTGAGGCTGCAGGTTTTAAGCTTGCATTGCTAGAGAATTATACTGATAATTCACAACTTCTGAATGCAGTCTCTGATGTTGATGGCATGATTGTAAGAAGTGATAAAGTCACAGATGATATATTAAATGCCGCTAAGCAATTAAAGATTGTGGTCCGTGCAGGAGCGGGATATGATAACCTTGACCTTCAGTCATGTACAGCACACAATGTTGTTGCGATGAATACACCTGGCCAGAATGCCAATGCAGTTGCGGAACTTGTTTTCGAATTACTGCTGTACCACATAAGAGGCGGATTCAGCGGTAAAACAGGCGGTGAACTAAGAGGTAAGACAATTGGATTACATGCTTTTGGCAATGTGGGGAAATATGTTGCTGATATTGCCCGTGGATTCGGTATGGATATTTATGCATATGATCCTTTTGTCAGTGAAAGAGTAATGAAGAACAACAGTGCAAAGCAATGTATCAGTGTTGATGAGATGTACTCGAAATGTCAGTACATTTCACTCCATATGCCACTTAATGAAATAACCAGGAAATCGGTGGGGTATGAATTGCTTATGAAGATGCCCCAGAATGGAGTGCTTGTCAATACAGCAAGAAAAGAACTGATTGACGAAGAAGGTATTCTGAAAATATTTGAGGAACGCAAAGATCTTTGTTATCTGTCTGATATTGAACCTGATTGCAAAAGTATCTATGAAGAGAAGTATAAAGGAAGATTTATTTTTACTGCGAAAAAGATGGGTGCACAGACAGAAGAGGCAAATATTAACGCAGGAGTAGCAGCTGCAAGACAGATAGTAGATTATTTCACCAAGGGAATTGAAAAATACAGGTTAAACAAGCAGATATAAATTGCTGATGGCAATAGTAAAACCATTCAGGGGAGTAAGACCTCCCCGCAAGATAGCTAAGGATCTTGCCTGTCTGCCATATGATGTCATGAATACGGAGGAAGCAAGAGCAATGGCACAAGGCAAAGAATGTTCATTGCTCCATATTACCAGGGCTGAAATAGACATGCCTGAAGATATTGATACCCACTCTGAAGAGGTGTACAAAAAATCCATGGGTAATTTCGCCCTATGGAGGAAGAATAGCTGGCTGGTTCAGGATAGATATCCATATTTTTATATTTATGCCCAGACAATGGCCGGACGTACACAATATGGCATTGTTGGATGTGCTTCCGTTGATGATTACCTGAACGGTAAAATTAAAAAACACGAGCTTACCAGGCCCGATAAGGAACAGGACAGGATGATCCATATCCGAACTAATAATGCCAATATTGAACCGGTATTTCTAACCTACCCTGCTGTGAAAGAGATAGATGCAATTGTAAAAAAGATTGTGAAAAAAGAAAAACCCGAGTACGATTTCACGGCTGATGATGGATTCGGACACCATTTCTGGGTAATACGCAATACTTATATCAACAATCGGATCCAGGAGCTTTTTGCTGAAAAGGTACCCTTCACATATGTTGCCGACGGTCACCACAGGACCGCAGCAGCTGCGCTTGTAGGGAAGGAGAAACGTGAAAACAATCCGGAACATAAAGGTACCGAGGAATATAATTACTTTCTGGCTGTTCATTTTCCTGACGATCAGCTGAGAATTATTGATTACAACAGGACGATAAAAGATCTGAATGGATTAACCAGCGAGGAATTCTTAGCCAGCCTTGAAAAGGGATTTGAAATAAAGAAGAAGGGAACCAGGTCCTATAAGCCGCGGAAACTTCATAATTTTTCGATGTATCTTGAAAAGCAATGGTACAGTCTGACGGCAAGAAAAGGGACATATGATGATAATGATCCTGTCGGGATGCTGGATGTTACAATCCTGACAAATCAGGTTCTTACCCCTGTTCTTGATATACAGGATCTCCGGCGATCGAAGCGTATTGATTTTGTGGGAGGTATCCGCGGAATCAGGGAATTGAAAAACAGGGTCGATAGTGGTGAGATGAAAGTGGCATTCGCACTCTATCCTGTCTCTATGAAACAGCTGATTACCATAGCCGATTCCGGCAACATTATGCCGCCCAAAACAACCTGGTTCGAACCAAAGCTGAGAAGCGGACTTGTGATACATTTGCTGGAATAGCACTTCCGTTTTGCTAATTTTGCCATACCTGTAATGTACCTATGCCAGATATTGCTTCCAATATCATATCCCTTAAACAACAGATCCCCTCATCTGTCAGGCTGGTTGCAGTATCTAAAACAAAATCCGTAAACGAAATACTTGAAGCATATAATACCGGGCACAGGATTTTCGGCGAGAACAGGGTACAGGAGCTTCTTTCAAAGAAGGACCTTCTGCCCGGTGATATTGAATGGCACTACATAGGTCATCTGCAAAGCAACAAGGTTAAATATATTGTACCTTTCATCAGCCTTGTACAGTCAGTAGATACTTTCAGACTTTTACAGATAATTGACAATGAAGCCTCAAAGATAAGAAGGGTGATTGACTGTCTGCTGCAATATCATATAGCCAGGGAGGAGACAAAATTCGGCTTCAGCATGGATGAAGCAAATGAGATGATGGGATCGGAAGGCTTTCAACGGCTTAAGCAGGTGAAAATATGCGGGGTAATGGGAATGGCCACTTTTACCAGTAATACTGAACAGGTTCGGGATGAATTCAGGCTGCTTTGTAATTATTTTGCAGAGCTGAAAAGGAGATATTTTTCAGACATGCCGTCGTTTAGGGAAATATCTATGGGAATGTCAGGGGATTTCAGGATTGCTATTGAGGAAGGAAGCACTATTATAAGGATCGGAAATATTATATTTGGTGAGAGAAAATAATTGGTTATTAGTGAATTAATTCTTTGATGAGGGTATGGAAAAATTATCTGTAAAATACTTGGGACTGAACCTGAAAAGTCCTCTCATAGTCAGCAGCAGCAGACTCACCTCAACGCTTGGGTATCTTAAAGAAGCGGAGGACAGTGGTGCAGGAGCAGTAGTTCTTAAATCACATTCCGTTGATGAATATCCTGATCTGATAAGAAAAGCCAAGGAGATCCTTGAAATTCCTGTAATCCCGAGTATAAACTGCTTCTCATCAGAAGGATGAACCGGATTTGCAAAAAATATTGCCGATGCCGGGGCCGATGCCCTCGACAGGAAGAAAACGTCTGCGGATTCTGAAAAGCTCAAAAAGACAATTAAGATTCCGATAGCTATCAAGATCGGATACCGGTTTTCCAACATATTGTATATGATTGACCAGTTCTACATGAGGAGAGTAGAAGGTGTTGTAATGTTCAACAGATTTTATGAACCTGATATCAATATAGACAAGATAGACATTGTTCCGGCCTCAATATTCAGCACAGAAAGTGAGAGAAGACTGGTAATCAGATGGATAGCAATGGCCAGCGCACAGGATTTCAAAATAGATATTTCTGCATCCACTGGTGTTCACAGCGGAGCTGATGCTGTAAGATACCTTCTCGCCGGAGCTCATTCGGTACAGGTTTGCTCGGTACTGTATGACAAAGGGATTCCATTTCTTAAAGAAATGAACAAAAAGATAGAAATGTGGATGGATAAGAATGGATTCGGATCAATAAGTGAATTCAGGGGGAAACCCAACTGGCGCAATTACAAGAAGCCGGTGGTCTATGAAAGAACCCAGTTCATGAAGTACTTCTCATCGGAAGACTAATTCCAAGACGATTTAAACAAATTACCTTTCAAGAATTGAAATCAGCTCCTCAGTCAGGGTATTTCTTTCATTTGTATATGAAAAAGGACTCTCCCTGACAATCTTGATAATCTCATCTTTTCTTTCCCTGCTGCTGTTCTGAACTGACTCTGAAATGACAGTCATACACTCAATGGCCGTGGTGTAATCGCTTTTCAGGAAAACTCTGGTCAGATCGTTAAGATAATCCGAATAATCGAGTCCTGATTGCCAGCAGGATGATACTAACATACTGATAGTGTTAGCTTTCCAGGGTTTTCTTATTTCAGCGATAACCTCAGGCCGTACAGAATGATCCTTGATATCATCAAAGAACTCTTCAATGATTTTCAGTATTGAAGGATCGTCAGATCCGTTATATAATGCAGCTAAAAGACCTATGGCACCCTCAAAAGGCTCCTCATTACGAAGCAGTACTATTGCTTCTGTGATAGCTGATTTGTTCTTTTTACCGCAAAGTGCTTTAAGTTCCTTAAGCTTT
>CAZLCF010000024.1:0-19288 GCA_964557905.1 uncultured Rikenellaceae bacterium
TACCGAACATCCCTTCGTCAGGCTGGAAGATCACCTCAACGCCATTTTCCTCATTAGTCGTTTTCAGTGCATGATCCTTTATTGTAATTCCATGTTCGAACTCGGTGACTTTTATCTGTCCATCACGTATTGACCTGATTATAAACCTGGAGGAGAGAGCATTTACTGCTTTCACACCTACCCCATTTAAACCTACTGATTTCTTAAAGGCTTTTGAATCATATTTTGCCCCTGTATTCATCCTGGCCACGGCATCAAGAACTTTTCCAAGAGGAATCCCTCGACCATAGTCGCGCACTCTTACTTCCTTACCGATAATCGAGACATCAATCTTTTTCCCGAAACCCATCATGTATTCATCAACGGCATTATCCATCACCTCTTTCAGGAGAACATAAATGCCGTCATCCTGTGATGAACCATCACCCAGCTTGCCTATGTACATACCCGGTCTCAACCGGATATGCTCTCTCCATTCAAGGGTTTTAATATGTTCCTCAGAATATCCTACAACCGACATTTTTCAGAATTTTTGCGCAAATATAGTCAAATAGACCTGTCGCCACTTGTCAATTTTTCAACAATGAGGCTGATTTTGTCAATGCCCGGAATGACAAAAAGACAGTATGAAAAATATTTAGCTGATAGAATGATAATTACATTTAGCCCTGAATTGTTAATAAAAGCTGATCAGAGAATCACCGCGCAGACTCTTAGTACTGATCTCTTTCTTTTATAATCAGAGGATAAAAGATCGAAATTCCATGTCCATTCCTCCGTTATCTTTCCTGAAGGCATCTGAACTACTGCAGTCTTTTCTTCAGTCTCTTTACCTGAGTTATCGGTATAGATCTCGGCCACATCTGTTATCAGGACCGACCTGTGCTTCATCAGGAATCTTATATGGCTTTTCTGTATCTCTTCCCTGAACCGCAGGAATTCTGTTTCTGTTGCTTTTGATTTCTTTCTTAAAAATTTCAGGGGCAGGAATTCCAACTGGGTAAGGATATTCAGGGAAATAACCATCCCCGGATCTTCAACTGGCTGATAATCAGGGATTATAACCTGACCGAGGGAGGAGAGCTTATTGATGAAAGTACGCTTTCCTGTTTTCTTCCATATCTCTTCAATCAATCCCCCTGTAACATCCTCCTCCACCAGCTTAATCCTCTTCATTCCTGCAGTCTGGCTGTATACTTCGGGCGGATGAATTATATCGACAAGAACAACTTCCTTAGTTTTTTCATCCATCTCGGCAAGGGGAAGCTCCAGGAGCCATCCGCTGCCAAGAACTGTTACTTTCTCCGGGTTGAACAGATCAAGCGCTTTCAGGATCAGGTTCCTGCACCGTTCCAGGTGACTGTCCCACCCTCCCTCCTGGTTAAGATGACGATAGATCAATCCGTGCTGGTAGTCATAATACCCCATTTTATGAAGGATCCTCCGGTATGATGGGAGGTGTGTCATTGCCTGACGGTTTCATTTCTGAGATCCTTCAGAGCTTCTTTCATTATTTCCTGGAATTTCATGGCAAGTTTATCGGGGTTATTTGTTCCGAAAGATTCCGGTGCCACAGGATCAAGAACTCTTATTGTAATTCTATGGAATCCTCCGAATATCAGGCCATGTTTGGGAAGAACACCACCTGTTCCGTCCATAAGAACCGGCAGGATGGGACTCTCTGTGGAAATTGCCAGCTGAAATGCACCTCTCTTGAAAAAGGCGATCTCATTGTCAGCGGAACGGGTCCCCTCGGGAAATATCATTATCGATATACCTCTCTTCAGACACTGATATGATTCTTCCAGCATTTTCTCCTTGCTTTCCTTATCCCCCCTGTTAACAGTAATATAATCTGCCATTTTCAAATACCAGCCCAGCACCGGTATTTTCATGACTTCTATTTTCGAAATCCACTTGAAACGGAAACGCAGACAATTTATTAGCAATATATCAAGTATTGACTGGTGATTGCAAATGATAACATAGGTGGTCCCCGGAATAGCTTTCTTCCTGCCTTCCACCTTTATTTTCCAGATCGGTACGAGATATGATATGATAACCGCCTGGTAAATAAGCATCCAGTGCACCACGGTACGTGCCCTGTCAAAGGGAAAAACAAACAGCCAGACAATAAATATAATTGGGAAGAACACTGCAATAATCGTTATCCCCACCAGCCAGACTGCTATTGATTTCAAAATATCCATTGAAAATTAAAAGAACTTAAAAATTTCTGAACCTTTCATTTCAATATTCTCCTGCCGGAATATCTCCAGCATATCCTTCACCATATGCCTGCAACCTGTAAGTTTTTCCCCTGCGGCAACTATCTCATCTGATCCCTCCATCTCACACTCCCGAATGATCCCTCCCTTTACGAACAACTTGCAGAAATGCTGTTTTCCGTTAAACTCAAACCTGTTAATGAAATAATAATCAGGACCATAAGCATAGTTCCACTCCCATGTCCGGTATTTTGATCTTTCAAGTGCCTGAACATCTGATTTTTCTTCAGCTTTAAGTTCAGTCAGAGTATTTCCCTTTTGCCTGAGGAAAAATTCCAGCATTTCCGATCTGAAATCAATTATACCGTTTACCTGACCGGCTATCTCTTTAAGGTTCATCACCGGGGAAGGATTTGACTCAACTGCTTTTGCTGAATAGGAGGATTTGTCTTTTCTCAACGATCCTCTCAAATCATCAAGCAGTGAATTGAAGAGGAGTGTACCATGGTGCAGAACTCTTTCGCGGTGAACATGTTCGGCATTTCCCGATATTTTCAATCCATTGACTTTCAGGTCATTTTTTCCTTCAAACTCAGCCTTGATACCCAATGTTGCAAGGAATTCTATTACAGGGAGAGTATATTTCCTGAAATCAACCTGTTTACCCCTGGTGCTATTTATTATGAATGTAAAATTAAGGTTGCCAAAGTCGTGGTAAACAGTTCCGCCCCCGGAGATCCTCCTGATGACCGGAATGGCTTTTTCATGAATAAACCTTGTATCAGCTTCCCTGTGAGCTACCTGGTGTTTTCCTATAATTACCGAGGGACTGTTGATCCCAAGTATCAGGTACTCCTCCCTTCTGTTCTTAAGGAGGTACTCATCAACAGCCAGGTTGAAGTAAGGATTAGTCGTTTTCAGGTTCAGGCAAACCATGAAAGGGATTATCGTTAATGTTTAAAATACGCTGTCTTCGTCAGCATCTTATTGTCAGCAATCTCATACAACTTATATATGCTCCATCCGATAAACGCTCCCAGCAGCGAGCCGCAGATGACATCTCCGGGGTAATGAACTCCAAGATAGACCCTGCTGTACCCGATTATCGCAGCCCAAAGAATTATGCTTATTGTATACCATCTCTTCTTTATTAGCATTAGGCTGATAAGCGCGACATTAAATGAATTTGCAGCATGTGATGATACAAAACCATAAAGTCCCCCGCATTCCCCGTTTACAAGATGAATCATTCCCTGGAGTGAGGGTTCATGACAGGGGCGCAACCGGTGAAACACATTCTTGAAAGCCTGAAATGATACCTGATCGGTAAGCGTCACCGCAATTATTATGAAAAGCAGGATAACGGGAAACTTTCTTTTGTGCTTATATCCTATCCAGATCAGTATCGCAAGGTAAAGGGGGAACCAGATGATCTTCCCGCTGATGGCATACATTATCTTGTCAAAGAACGGCGAGTTGATCGAATTCAGAAAGAGAAAAAGCTGCTGGTCCAGTTGTTCAAGCATAGAATCACAGATTAATTATTCATTACTTTCCACAGCATATCCTTGAGAGTTGAAAGACCATATCCAGTAATTGACGAAATGAATACCTTCGGAATTTTAGGCAGATCTTTTCGTGCTTCATTCATAAGCTCCTCATCAAGCAGGTCCGATTTTGATATTGCCAGCATACGTTTTTTATCGAGCAGTTCCGGATTATACATCCTGAGTTCATTTACGAGTATTTCATATTCTTCTCTTATGTTTTTACTGTCGGCAGGGACAATAAAAAGCAGGACTGAATTCCGCTCAATATGTCTTAAGAATCTGATACCCAGTCCTTTCCCTTCATGTGCGCCCTCAATTATCCCCGGGATATCAGCCATGACGAAGGATTTATCATCCCTGTAGCTTACGATCCCCAGGTTCGGTGTAAGTGTAGTGAAAGGATAATCCGCGATTTTTGGTTTTGCTGCTGACACTACTGAAAGCAGAGTTGATTTGCCTGCATTCGGAAAACCCACCAGCCCGACATCAGCTAGTATTTTCAGCTCCAGGACAAACCGGTCTTCAATCCCGGGTTCACCTGGCTGCGCGTACCGGGGAGTCTGGTTTGTGGAAGACTTGAAATGAGTGTTACCGAGTCCTCCTCTGCCTCCCCTGACAAGAATTTTTTCTTCTTTGTTTGTTGTTATCTCAAAAATAAGCTGTTCACTTTCAGCTGTTTTAGCAACCGTACCGAGCGGAACTTCAATAATAACATCATCGCCATCGGCTCCTGTTGATTGTTGTGCTCCTCCTCTTCCTCCATTCCCTGCAAAAATATGGCGTTTGTATTTCAGATGAAGTAATGTCCACATCTGGTCATTCCCCCGTACGATCACGTGTCCGCCCCTTCCGCCGTTTCCTCCGTCCGGACCTCCTTTCGGGATAAATTTCTCCCTTCGCAGATGTGCAGACCCGGCTCCTCCGTTCCCCGAACGGCAGAATATCTTTATATAATCAACAAAATTAGATGAGGACATTATTTATTTATTGAGAAAGAAGCTGAGAATAAGGGAAGGGGGGAGAGGGAGATGGGGGGAAAGGGTGATTTTTTTCTCCCTTTCTCCCTTTCTCCCCTTCTTTATTCTTATATCAGTTTTTTCATATGTTTCGAAAGCCTTTTAAAGATATCATTTATGCTTCCCATACCGTTAACCGGCTGATAGATACCTCTCTGGCGGCAGTAATTAATGATAGGCTCGGTCTTCTCCTTATAAACATCGATCCTGTTTTCGATAACTGCAGGATCTTTATCATCAGGTCGGCCAGATTGTTCAGCTCTTAATACCAGTCTTTTTACCAGCTCGTCATGTTCCACATCAAGAACAAGCATGCTGTCTATTTTCATCTTTCTTTTATTCAGTATTTTTTCAAGTTCGACTGTCTGTGCCACAGTGCGCGGGAATCCATCGAAGAGGAATCCTGCGCTCCCTTTGGTGGAGTCGATCTTTTTGGCTATCAGCTCAATTACAACCTCATCAGGCACCAGTTCACCTTTTGACATTATTGAATTCATTTTCTTTCCGAGCTCAGTGTTTGCAGCGATCTCTGCCCGCAGCATGTCACCTGTGGAAAGATGAGTAAGATTGAATTTCTCAGCCAGCCTTACTGACTGTGTCCCCTTGCCCGATCCGGGAGGACCAAAAATGAGAAAATTTACCATAGTATTAGCTTAAGTTTGAATTATTTAACCAGTGTATAAATAGATGGCAGATTGCGGCCATAACCATTATAATCAAGGCCGTAGCCGACAACGAAATTATTCGGGATCTCAAATCCGACATAATTAATGGGTATGTCTCTTGTATAAGCGGTAGGTTTAAGCAGCATTGTAGCAATTTTAATTTCGGAGACATTTCTTATAACAAGCTCATTGACTGTGCGTTCCAGTGTCGCTCCGGTGTCAACAATATCTTCTACTATAATTATTTTTTTATCCACCAGATCTTCATTCCATCCTATTAGCTCTTTAATCGATCCTGATGGACTTGTGCCCTGGTAGGAAGCAAGCTTTACAAATGTTATCCTGGCATTCAGTTCAGTTTTTCTGAACAGGTCGGCTGCAAACATAAATGCTCCATTGAGGATCCCGACAAAAATAACCTCACTGCCGGTGAAGTCGCGGTTGATCTGTAAGGCAATTTCGTCAATTCTTTTTCGGATTGCTTGTTCGGAGATAAGCTCCCTGAACTTCTTGTCAAGTATTCTTACTTCGTTCATAAAGATGGTTATTGAATGTTCAGCCGGAGCGAAAATATGAAAATAATAGCTTATTTTTGTCCTTATCAGGAAGTTAAATTTAAACAAATAATATGAAACCTCTGGTAAGCATTATAATGGGTAGTACATCTGACCTGCAGGTTATGGAAAAAGCGGCCCGGATACTCAATGATCTGAAAATACCATTCGAGATGAATGCATTATCGGCTCACAGGACTCCGGAAGAGGTCGAAAGATTTGCCAAAGGTGCTGTCGGACGTGGTATCGAAGTAATAATTGCAGGGGCAGGAATGGCTGCTCATCTGCCTGGAGTTGTTGCATCATTTACATCTCTTCCCGTTATAGGCGTACCGGTTGATGTATCTCTTGAGGGATTTGATTCAGTTCTATCAATATTGCAAATGCCTCCCGGAATTCCGGTTGCAACAGTTGGTATTAATTCGGCACAGAATGCAGGGATCCTTGCAGCTCAGATAATAGGAATCGGTGACAAAAAAGTAATGAAAGAGGTCGTTAAGTACAGGGAGAGCCTTAAAAAGAAGATTGTCGAGGTTAACGAGGAACTGAAAAAAATCAAATTCAAGTATAAGACAAACTGATTTTTCGTATCTTTATAGTTTACACCTGAAACATTTTGTACTCGCTGCACAAAATAACTGTTTGGGTTGTGTTTGTTTTTCTGTCATCGGCGGCTTCGGGAGCTGATCCTTATCGCATTCCTGCCGGAGCAGACGGATCAGGGATGGCATCTGTTTGTGTAATGAAGAACGGATTCTGGTCCTCATTCCATAACCAGGCGCTGCTGGCCGGAAACAGGTCGATTTCAGCCGGAATTAATTATGAGAACCGTTTCAATATCAGCGAACTGGGAACCAGGACTGCAGGAATTGTCATTTCTGCCGGAAGTACATCCCTTGGTATTGTTTATTCCCATTTCGGATACAATTATTTCCGAAGGGAAATGGGCGGATTAAGCTGCGGGGTGACTCTTTCTGAAAATATTGCTGCGGGGGTGCAGATTGACTACTTCTCAGAGAAAACATCAGGAGAATATGAGAACAGGCGATCGGTTACCTGCGAGGCCGGGTTGCTGATTTCCCCAAAAGAGAATGTCAGGATAGGAATTCATATTTTCAATCCTGTGCCTAATTCCCTGAGGAAAACATTTCTGCCAACAGTTCTCAGGGCTGGTGCGGGGATTGATCTGAGCAAAGTGCTCTTTGCAGGTGCAGAAGCGGAAATGAGTTCCGGGGAAAAGCTTATATTAAGGACCGGATTTGAGTATGAAGCATTCAAAAAATTCCGGCTTCGCGGCGGGTTCTGCACTGAAAACACTTCTTTCAGCTTCGGACTAGGGTATTTACTCAAATCTTTACAGATTGATCTTGGTTTCTCAACTCATGAAAAACTGGGTATTACTTCGTCTGCTTCATTAATATTTAAAATCCGTTAAATCGAAACTAAAAAATCCATATTACTATTAATTGGACTCATAATTGCATGTGCTGCTTACTGCCAGAATGAAAAGCTCTCTGAAACAATTATCAATATCGCTGAGGAGCTGGCTGCAGATGAATCAGATCCTGAAGCAGCTACATTATTCATTGAACAGCTTCATGAGCTTTCCGAGAATCCTGTAAATATCAACTCAGGAAATGAATTCGAAATATCCCGTCTCTTTTTTCTGTCTGATTTTCAGATAAAAGCGATCATCGATCATATAAAGAAATCCGGCAATATCGTTTCAATTTATGAAATAGCTTCTATACCCGGATTTGACCGCCAGATTACGGAAATGATGATATCTTTCATTTCTCTAAAAAACAAAGAGAATGAAATTCCCGAAAAACTAAAATTCAGAAATACCCTTATCTCAAACTTCATAATAAAACCCGGGGAATGCGATACATCCTTAACCGGTTCTCTATGGAAAGTACTTTCAAAATACAAGGTTACTGCCGGACCATTTTCCGGTGGGATGACTATCGAAAAAGATGCCGGTGAAAGTTTTCTTTCAGGTTCACCGCCTCTTCCTGATTTCATTTCTTCCCATCTTTCTTTTACCGGTCAGGGTGCAATCCGGAAAATAATCCTGGGTGATTATTCTGCCCGTTTCGGACAGGGCACCAGTATCAATACCAGGATGCGCACAGGCCTTTCCCTTACCGCCTCAGGTTATATGATGGGAAGTGATGAAATAAGACCATATACCTCGAGCGATGAGAACAATTTTTTCAGGGGAGCTGCAGCAGAATTATCAATAAAGAAGCTGGGGTTCTCATTGTTTTACTCATGCAACAAGATTGATGCATCCATCAGTTCATCTGCTGATTCTGCAAAACTATATGTGGAGAACTTCTATAAAACCGGACTGCATAATACCCCATCTCTCCTGTTGAAAAAAGATGTTGTTTCCGAGACATTTTATGGAATTAATCTCAATTATAGTATTTCATCCTTCAGGTTTGGCCTGACCTGGTCAGAAAGCAGGTTTTCACTTCCAGTTAATTTAAAGAGCGGCAATCCAGAAGATCTTTACAGCTTCGAAGGGATGAAAAACGGAGTTTATTCTGTTTATTATAACAGTTTGATTAAAAGGATATTACTGTTTGGTGAAGCCTCTGCAGATGATTCCTTGAACCTTGCAATTGTACAGGGAATTACGCTCAGACCATCAGACAGACTGTCCATAAATTTTCTTTACAGGAACTATTCGCCTGAATTTGTCAGTTTTCACGGCATGGGCCCCGGAAGCGGTTCCTCAACAGGAAATGAATATGGTCTGTTGGGTAATTTTACTTTTGAAGCAGCAAAGCACTTATTCATAAGTGCCGGGTGTGACATCTCCTGGTTCCCGTGGTTGAAGTACCGCTGCAGTTATCCGTCACTGGCAAAAAAGCAGGAGGTCAGGTTAAAATATATTCCTGGTGAAAATATCAGTATTGAAGCATCATATAATTACAGGTTTTTGATGTCTGACGTGAAGGATCAACAAGGTTTGAATGGTATTGCGGAACTCACTGTCAGGACATTAAAAGCGATAGTAAAGTATTCTCCCGCTGAAAACCTTACTCTCACAACACGGATTGATTACAAGGTTGCCGATGATCAAGGCAGTAAGGGTATGCTCATGTTACAGGATCTTAATTACAGGTTCCGGCAGGTGCCTGTCACAATCTGGTTCAGGCATTGCATTTTTAATACGGATGACTGGAATTCGAGGCTTTATGCCTATGAAAATGATCTTTTGTACAGCTTCAGCATACCGGCATTATCAGGAAAAGGGAGCCGTACTTATCTAATGGCAGAATGGGAGATCGGAGATGTCGCTGAATTAAGGGTCAAATATGGGCTTACCACTTTAATTGAAAATGGAAATTACCCTGGAGATAAGGATGAACTGAGGATGCAATTCAGAATATGGTTTTAATCTGAATACTCCTTAAACCTTTTCTTTGCTATTTTAAAATATCCAGGGTCCTTTTCATATCCGATAAAACCTCTGTTGAGGGCTATGCATGCAAGCCCGGTGCTGCCAGTGCCCATAAATGGATCTAAGACCACCTGTTTCTCAAAAGTGACCAGCTTTGTTAAATGCAGCATAAGATCCACCGGTTTAAGGGTTGGATGATAATTATAATCTTCTGCGTGCTGACGGACTTTAGGAACAACAAAAAACTTATCATAATCGTCTTTAAACTCCTCCAGGCGTAAAATATTTGATGTTACTCTCCCACCCGGGTGAGGATTATGCCCGACATCCTTTTCGCCCCTTGCATAAGGTATTCTTGTCGCATCAATATTCAATACACCAGTTCCATACTTAATAACATTCTGAGCAACAGTCAGCTTCCTTTCCAGTGGTTTCTGAACCATAATAATTGGTTCATAGGCAGGTTTAATGCCAAGTCCTGCGCCTTTATATTTTTTCCCTGATCTGGAAGCCGGTTCATATTTAGGTTTTTCATCCTTGTTTCTATAGCTGTCGGCACCTCCTTTTTTATACCCCTGAACATAATTATACTTACCGATAACTTTACTTTTAACACCTGATTCTGAATCAATTTCCAGTGCTATATTCCTGCTTTTGGGCATTCCGTTAAGGAAAGCCCAAAATAAAATATTCCTGATTACAAATCCCGTATCTTCAATTTCTACCATCAAACGATGTAGCAGCCGTACAGAAGAAAAAACCAGGGCAAATGCGCCGGGTTTAAGTACCCGCAGGCAGTCTGCCCAAATCTGTTTGTCAGGAAGGTCTTTATCCCAGTAGTGATTCTGATATGATATCCCGTAAGGAGGATCCGTGATAATCGCATCGACTGAACTGCTTTCAACTTCCTCCAATCCGGAACAATCTTTAAGATATATCTTAAATTTATTTTTCATTGCTTTCCCCGGAGGTTGTTTTATGCCTGATGACGGCAATTTATTTATTCTCAGGTGTTTTAATGTCGCGGATATTGAGCTGAAGATTCTTATTGCCCCGGAACTCATTCATTTCCACTGAATAACATATATCAAACGGATTTCCTCTCCTTATATATTCAAAATGATTTGCCTGGCCGAATGCAATGGCAGGATGAGTTTTTGTACCTGTGGATTCCTGGCACAGATCAAGCTTGAGATGTTCCCCGTTCGGACCTACCATTCGTCCTGTTCCGCTGTCAAAGACACTTTTTGAAACAAATATCGGCGACATATTTTCAGGTCCGAACGGCTGGAACTGGCTCATCACCTTGAAGAACTCCTCGTTGATTTCTGAAAAAGAGAGTTCGGTATCAATCAGCACCCTGGGCAGCATTTGATCTTCTGTAATGGTGCTGTTGACGTATTGCTCGAATCTTTCAATAAAAGGCTGGATATTTTCTTTTTTAAGGGTAAGTCCTGCCGCAAACATGTGTCCGCCAAAACTTTCGAGCAGGTCACTGCATGCTTCTATAGCCTGGTAAAGATCGTAGCCCTGCACTGACCTTGCTGAACCTGTGGCAAAGCCATTTGATTCGGTAAGGATCACCGTTGGCCGGTAATACGTCTCGATGAGACGGGAAGCTACAATACCTATGACGCCCTTTTTCCATGACGGATTGAAAAGAACAGTCGTTTTGGCGTTCATGGTCCTCTGGTCCTCCGATATCATCCTCATGGCTTCGGTGGTGATCACTCTGTCAACACTTCTCCGTTCTATATTATAATTATTGATCTCTTTACTTATCCCCGTTGCCACTTTTGTATCATTCGCAATAAGAAGTTCAACAGCCCTGCCTCCTGTTTCCATCCTTCCGGCAGCATTTATTCGCGGACCAAGCTTGAAAACAACATCTTCAATAGTCAGCGCCCTGCAAATTTCAGCCTCTCTGATTATCTCCTTCAGACCCATTCGCGGGGATTCATTCAGCTGTTTAAGGCCGAAATAAGCCAGTACCCTGTTCTCTCCCGTAATCGGAACAATGTCGGATGCAATGCTTACAGCTACAAGATCGAGGTACTGGGCTATCATACTGAAGGGTATTCCGTGGATCCTTGAATAGGCATAGATCAGCTTGAATCCCACCCCGCAACCCGAAAGCTCTTTATAGGGATAGCCGCAACCTGGCTGTTTCGGATCAAGGACAGCTAGCGCTCCCGGTATTTCATCGCCCGGGTAATGGTGGTCACAGACGATCACATCGAGTCCTTTATTCCTTGCATACCGGATCTTTTCAACTGCCTTGATTCCGCAGTCGAGAGTGATGATCACTTTGCATTTATTCTGGCTGGCAAAATCGATCCCCTGGAATGATACTCCGTAACCCTCTTTGTACCTGTCTGGTATGTAGTATTCAACATTTGAATACTGTTCCTTCAGAAATGAATAGACAAGGGCTACTGCCGTTGTTCCATCTACATCATAATCGCCGTATACAAGGATTTTTTCATTTTTCTTGATTGCTGTTGACAGGCGATCGACAGCTATATTCATGTCTTTCATCAGGAAAGGATCATGAAGGTAATCAAGACTCGGATTAAAGAATGTGTGTGCTTCTGCGGGAGTTGTAATATACCTCTGTACCATCAGGTTTGCCAGTGATTCAGAGACTCCAAGTGCACCCGCCAGCTGTTTCACGACAACATTATCCCCCCTCTCCTTGATAATCCATTTCTTTTCCATCAGCTTTTCATATTTGTCCAGTCCAGGTTAAAGACATCTCTGAGCTTTTTTCTGACAATGTTCTTTACTTCATCTATATCCTGTTTCTTTCCAAGTTCTTTTTCCAGTGAGGTAACCCCCTTGTCGGTAAATCCGCATGGGTTAATGTGGTTGAAATACGTAAGGTCTGTATTTACGTTAAATGCAAATCCATGCATCGTTACATACCTGCTGGCTTTCACGCCTATGGCGCATATCTTCCTTGCCTTCCCTTTAACCTCAGGATCAAGCCATACTCCTGTTCCGCCTTCCAGCCTTGCCCCTTTCAGATTGAATTCACTTATCGTATTTATGACAGCTTCTTCAAGGCTGAAAATATATTCCTTCAGTCCTATCTTCAGCACCTCCAGATCGAAGATAGGATATCCCACTATTTGTCCGGGACCGTGATAGGTTATGTCTCCGCCCCTGTCGATCCTGAAAAACTTTGCATCCTTTGCTCTAAGCTGGATATAGTCGAGCATAAGATTATTTTCAGAACCACTTTTACCGAGAGTATAGACATGAGGATGTTCTACAAAGATCAGGGTGCCGGGTTGATAAGCTGTACCTGAATTGGTTATGCCTCCCTTCTCTTTTTTACTGATTATAAGCTCTTTGAAGATTGTTGCCTGGTAGTCCCAGGTTTCCTTATAATCCATCAATCCAATATCCTCATATTTAACACTATAGCTCAATTCTGATCCCCCATTTTTGCTGCTGCAATATAATCATAATTATCCAGCCTTTACATGTTTTTCAGCATGAAAGGAGGATCGTACAAGGGGACTGCTTTCAACAAATTCAAATCCTTTATTCAAAGCCAGTTTCCTGTATTCTTCGAACTTCTGCGGAGTAATATATTCAACCGCTTCCATATGCTCTGCGGAAGGTTTAAGGTATTGTCCCAGGGTTAATATTTTGCATCCAGCTTTTACCAGATCATCTAAGGTTTCATACACTTCATGCTCATTCTCCCCAAGTCCGAGCATAAATCCCGATTTTGAAATTTTCCCCTTTTCTGATACATATCTTATAACGTCAAGACTCCGGTCATATTTTGCTTTTGTCCTGATGAGGGGTGTGAGTCTTTTTACAGTCTCAATATTATGCGATATTACATCTGGTGAGGCATCAATTATTTTCTGGATATTTTCCGGTTTCCCGTCAAAGTCGGGGATCAGCGTTTCTATTGTTATAAGCGGATTTGTTGTTTTTATTCTCCTGATAACTTGTGCCCAGAAGGAAGCGCCACCGTCTGTGAGGTCATCACGGTCAACAGATGTGATCACGCAATGTTTCAGGCTGAGTGTCTTTATTGATTCTGCAAGCCGCTGAGGTTCATCAGGATCAGGAGGCAGAGGTTTTCCAGTTCTTGTATTGCAGAATTTACATGCCCTTGTGCATATATCACCAAGAATCATAAAAGTCGCGGTTCCTGCATTCCAGCATTCACCTATATTGGGGCAGTTCCCGCTGGTGCAAATGGTATGAAGCCTGTTGTTTTCAATCAGCCTTTTTACCCGGGAATAATTCTCCCCTCTTGCACGCTGCATCTTAAGCCATCCCGGTAATCTTCTCCCTTTATTCATCCTGTTTAAAACTCCCGCAAATGTACAAAAAACTCTGTGGCTCTAATTTAGCACCAATTACAAATCGGCGCTAGCAAGAATTTTAATTATATTTGTTTGATTTGAAAACTAAACTTCAAAAAATATTTCCCATGGCAACTGATGAATTAAAAATCAACCGTAACTACCAGAAAGTTATCGGTGATTTTCCGAAAGTTGGTATCCGTCCGGTTATAGATGGACGTGAACGCGGGGTAAGGGAATCTCTCGAAAAACAAACCATGAATATGGCCAGGAATGCTGCCACTCTCCTTTCTAGAAACCTTAAGTACCCGAATGGGAAGCTTGTTGAGTGTGTGATTGCCGATACCACGATCGGGGGTGTTGCCGAAGCAGCTGCCTGCGCTGAGAAATTTAAAAAATCAGGCGTGGGAGCCAGCCTTACTGTCACTCCCTGCTGGTGCTATGGAAGCGAAACAATAGATATGGATAATATCATCCCAAAAGCTATCTGGGGCTTCAATGGGACAGAACGTCCTGGGGCAGTATATCTTGCCGCTGCACTAGCCGGGCATACCATGAAGGGATTACCGGCATTCAGCATTTATGGTCATGATGTTCAGGATGCGGGCGACCAGACTATACCTGATGATGTAAGTGAAAAGATACTGAGGTTTGTGCGTGCAGGTCTTGCTGTATCATACATGAAGGGAAAATCATACCTGTCAATGGGATCTGTTTCGATGGGTATTGCCGGGTCAATCATCAGGGAAGATTTCTTCCAGGAATATCTGGGGATGAGGAATGAGTATATCGATATGAACGAATTTAACCGCCGGCTCAATGAGGGAATATTTGACAGGGAAGAGTTTAAAAGAGCTTTCGCCTGGACAAAAGAACACTGCAAGGAAGGAAAGGACCTGAATGTAAAACCCAAGACCAGGGTACGAAAGGATGAAGAGTGGGAGATTGTGGTAAAGATGACCATGATAGCCCGTGATCTCATGGTCGGGAATCCGAAACTTAAAAAGCTTGGTTTCGGTGAAGAGGCCAACGGGCATAATGCGATACTTTCGGGATTCCAGGGACAACGACAATGGACCGACCATATGCCGAATGGCGATTTCCTTGAGGCAATACTTTGTTCCTCTTTCGACTGGAATGGCATCAGACCTCCTTATCTTGTTGCCACTGAAAATGATGCAATGAACGGGGCACCTATGCTTTTCGGATATCTTCTCACCAATACCGCCCAGATGTTCTCTGATATCCGCACTTACTGGAGCCCGGCTGCAATAAAGCGGGTAACAGGAACCAAACCTGCGGGACTGGCTGCCAACGGAATTATTCACCTTATAAATTCAGGCGCTTCAGCCCTTGATTTTTCAGGGAGGCAGACCAGAAAAGGAGAATCTTGTATAAAACCCTGCTGGGAAATAACAGGAAAGGATGCTGCCGAATGTCTGAAAGCAACTTTATGGGAACCTGCAAATACCGGATATTTCAGAGGTGGAGGATTCTCATCACAGTTCAACACAAAGGGTGTAATGCCACTTACAATATCAAGGGTTAACCTTGTGAAAGGGCTCGGTCCGGTACTTCAGCTGGCTGAAGGCTGGACAGTTGAGCTCCCCGCGAAAGTCCATAAAATTTTAACTGACAGAACAGATCCTACATGGCCGACTACCTGGTTCACACCAAGGCTTACCGGCAAAGATCCTTTCACTGATGTATACTCTGTTATGGCTAACTGGGGCGCCAACCATTCCGCATCAAGCTACGGCCATATAGGCGCCGACCTGATAACTCTGGCTTCAATCCTCAGGATACCGGTATGCATGCATAATGTCCCTGATGATAAGATATTCCGGCCAAGCTCATGGAATGCCTTTGGAATGGATAAGGAAGGATCGGATTACATGGCTTGCAGAACTTACGGGGCACTTTATAAATAACGGCATAATGGTGCAGGGGTGCAATGGCGCAAAGGCATATTTATCTTGATATTATTTAAGAAAGGATGGATAATTTAGAGGAAATCACGAAATTAGAGATAGAGCAGGAAACCCTTAAAGACCTGGATAAAACGCGTAAATGGACAATGTTCCTTGCTATTCTTGGGTTTATTGGTATTGGAGTGCTTTTAATAGTCGGCTTATTTACAGGTGTTTTTCTTTCAGTCTTTAATAAAGGTGATACGGCTACCAGCTATCCGGGATGGCTTGTCTGTATTATAATTATTGCCGCGTCCATACTTTATTTTTTCCCCATGCTTTATATTTTCCGCTTCTCGAAATTCATGTCAATTGTCATTAAAACCCGCGACAAAGAGGAGCTGAAAAAAGCATTTAAAAATCTGAGATCTTATTTTACCTACATAGGCATTCTGGTTATTGTAGTTCTTGTGATATATATTATTGCTTTCCTGGTGATGGGGGCTTCAGTGACATTTTTGAAGGATCTGGGGTGAATGCAAGAGGTGATATAGTAATAGTTTTTGACTGTGGCGCAACGAATGTAAGAGTCATCGCCATAGACAGCATGGGCATCATAAGTGCTTCAGAATCATTCCCAAATAATACAAAGCCTGATCCTTTTTATTCAAATTACAGGATATGGGATGTGAGTGAGATCTGGCAAAAGATGTGCAAGGCTTCAAAAAAGGTTGCCGGGCAGATCAATCCTGATGATATTGCCGGTGTTACAGTCACAACATTTGGTGTCGATGGAACTCTTTTCGATAAATCAGGGAATATGCTTTACCCTGTGATATCATGGCAATGCGAAAGGACTGTTCCTTTAATGGCCAATATTGGGAAATATATTCCTCTTACAGATCTCTATAAAGAGTGCGGTGTTCTGCCTTTTACATTTAATACAATAAACAAATTGATCTGGTTTGCCGAACAAAAACCGGAGCTGGCAGATAAAAGTCACAGGTTTCTTTTCATGCCCTCAATTTTTTCATATATGCTTACAGGTGAAATGGTTAACGATACGACCATGGCTGGAACATCAATGATGACAAGCCTTTCAGCCAGAAAATTCTCAGAAAGCATATTAAACCATATAGGATTCCCTGCAGACAAGTTTGGAAATATCGCAGAAGCAGGGACCATTACAGGAAGTATTAACTCCCTGGCATCGTCACAGACCGGAATACCTGAAGGCGTTCCTGTTGTTGCCACCGGTCATGATACTCAGTTTGCGATTTTCGGGTCAGGAGCAGAAATAAATCAGCCGGTTCTCAGTTCCGGTACCTGGGAAATACTCATGGTACGTTCGAAAGGATACCAATCAGGGAAAGAACAGCTTGATATGGCCATTACGACCGAACTTGATTCACGTCCTGGTTTATATAATATTGGAAATCAATGGATTGCTTCCGGAGTACTGGAATGGGCGAGGAAAAATCTTTTCAGTGATATTAAGAAAAACGTATATGAAACTATGATAACTGGTGCGGAAAAAGTTCCTGCCGGCTGCAACGGAGTAAGGGTGGTACCTGAATTTTATAAGGAACTTAAAGGCAAGCCTGGCGGGCAGATCCTTGGCCTCACCATGGAATCAACCCGCGATGAGATCTACAGAGCAATGCTTGAAGCTCTTTCAGCAAGACTTGTTGAGGGGAAGAGTGCGCTGGAAAAAGCCGGCGGATTTAAAACTGAGAGTATCCTGTGTGTGGGAGGAGGATCCAAGAACAGGCTATGGAACAGGTTAAGAGCAGATTATACTGGGGTACCAGTGAAGGTCATTGATCAAAAGGAAACAACTGTACTGGGAGCATCTCTTTTTGTACAGGCTGCCTGCGGAAATGCTTCTTCACCTGAAGATGCAAGATCAAAAATTGATTATAAGACAGAGATAATTGAACCATCTTCAAAATAAGCCATTGTGCCTTTGCGCCATTGTACCGTAAAGCCTTTAAATTATGGAAACAGCATATTTCAACGGATCATTTCTCCCTAGAGATCAGATCCATATCGACCCTGATGACCGCGGTTTTCTATTTGCCGATGGTATCTATGAAGTTGTAAGATGGTACGAGGGATTTTTTTTCGATATGGAAGGCCACATGGCAAGGCTGAAGAGAAGCATGAGGGAAGTACTTATTGAATGGACTGCTGCAGATTCATTTCCTTCAGTAGCCCGGGAGCTTATAGTACACAACAATCTGAATGACATACCTTCCCTGGTCTACCTCCAGGTTACAAGAGGAGCCGCCAAACGAAGCCATGCTTTTCCCTCACCGCCTGTTCCTCCGACTGTTTATGCTTTTGCCCGGGGATTCAATCCTGAAAAAAAAATGATCTCAGCAGGAATTCATACAATTCTGCGTAAAGATACAAGATGGAGCAGGTGCGATATTAAATCGGTTTCCCTTCTGCCCAATATTCTCAGCTTCCAGGAGGCCAGGGACAGCGGATCTCTTGAATGTATCTTTGTCAGGGAAGGAATGATCACTGAATGTGCCCATTCCAATGTATTCTTTGTAATTGACGGAATACTATGTACTCATCCGGAATCTGAAAATGTTCTTGCGGGAATAACCAGGAAAAATGTTCTCCGCCTTGCCCGTGAAGCCGGTATAGCCGTCAGTGAATCAGCTTTGCCTGAAAGCAGGCTTGCGGAGGTCACTGAAGCATTCGTTACAAATACCTCCTTTGAAATTGCTCCGGTCATTTCGATTGATAATAATGTCGTAGGAAAAGGAACTCCCGGTCCTGTGACCAAACTCATGCGTGAAAAATTTGATGCTGAGATCCGGGCTCTGAAAGGCTGATGCCTTAAGGATGAATTTTTCTATATTTGCACAAATTTTTGATCCGATATGAATATTCCGGAACTTAGTGAACAGGAACAGATAAGAAGGAAATCCCTCGAGGATCTGAGGAAACTGGGTATAAATCCCTATCCTGCAGCCGAATACAAAACCAGCGTTTTTGCACAGGAAATTCTTGATAATTTCGCACCCGAAAAGAATAATTTCCAGGATGTCTGCCTTGCAGGACGTATAATGAGCAGGAGGATCATGGGCAATGCATCATTTGCAGAGCTTATGGACTCTTCAGGCAGGATACAGATCTATCTTCGGCGCGATGATATCTGCCCGGGGGAAGATAAAACAATGTATAATACCGTATTCAAACATCTCCTCGACATCGGTGATATTATCGGTGTGAAGGGACATGTTTTCAAAACACAGATGGGTGAAACAACGGTACATGTTAAAGAGTTCACAATACTCTGCAAATCAATCCATCCGCTTCCGATTGTTAAAGAAAAAGATGGTATTCTTTATGATGCAGTGACCGATCATGAGATGCGCTATCGACAGCGCTATATCGATCTCATTGTTAATCCCCAGGTAAGAGACGTCTTCCGTAAAAGAACACAGATCATTCAGTCAATGCGTGAACTTTTCAACTCAAGAGGCTATCTTGAAGTGGAAACACCTATTCTTCAGCCGATACCGGGAGGGGCAACTGCCAGGCCGTTTATTACTCATCACAATACTCTGGATATACCTCTATACCTGAGGATCGCCAATGA